>JACRKH010000022.1 GCA_016235495.1 Candidatus Woesearchaeota archaeon | reverse complement strand
GTGAGAATTTACCTTTTGCCCAATAGAAAGACGTAAAAATTTTTCCTGAGTAGAAATAACGACCAGATATGTGTGAAGAAAAATACAGAGAACTCCTAGAAGAAAATAGGTTACTGAAGGAAAAGTTGAAGTTGTTTGAGCAACAGCTACAAACTCAAGCCAAGAGGATAGACCAGCTTGAAACCGAGCAAATAAAACTCCTCAATGAACTCAGAAAATACAAAAATGAGAACACACCATCCAGTGCTATTCCTTATTACGAAAAAGAAAATACAAGTCACAGGCATAAAACCTCAGGTCAAAAAGAAGGTCATACTGGTATGAGCAGAAAAACACCTGATAAAATTGATAGAATAGAACATCTTACCCTAAACGTTTCTCCCTGTTGCAATAAACCAGTCAGAAAGATGAGGGCAAAACCCAAAACAAGAGTAGTAACGCATCTTCTTCCTCCAAAAATTGAAAATGTCAAATACCTGAAAGACAGGTGCATTTGCTCAGGTTGTGGTGCTGAAGTTCAACCTGAAGTTCCCAACACATTGCCAAATGCAAGATTTGACATTTCATTCATGATTTTCTTATCTGTCCTTTCAACAGGTATGAACCTACCTTTTGGAAAAATGAGGGAACTTCTAAGATTTTTATGGGGCGTTGATGTTTCAGAGGCAACGATAAGCAATACTCTGGCAAAACTGGGCGGTTTTTTGGGTGTTGAGTATGAAAAGCTGAAAGACGACATCAGGAAAGAAGCTGCAAGATACGACGATGAGACTGGCTGGAGAATCCTGGGCAAAGGAAGCTGGCTATGGGTTTTTATCGGAGAAAAAACAGCATTTTACACTATTGAATTTTCCAGGGGCAGAAAGGTAGTCAAAAAAATACTTGGTAAAAAGCCAGTTGGGACTGATATAACTGATGGCTTGCAGTCGTATGGCAGATTGGAATCCAATAAACAGAAGTGCTGGGCGCATCTTCTCCGCAGATTCAGGCAGGCGGTATTTTTTCCCTTCAAAAACGAGAAAGAAAAAAGAGATTTCAGGAGATTGCGGAACAGCCTGAGGCTGATGTTCAAAAGGGCAAAGGATGAAAAGATAAAATCTGGCGTTTCCGTCAAGCTCAGGGAAAAATACGAGAAAAAACTTGCCGTGGTACTTTCAAAGAAATACGAAGGCAAAAATACTGAAAAAATCCTGACTACTGTCAAAAACCAAAGGGATGAACTTTTCACCTTCCTTGAGTTTGACAAAGTAGACCCAACAAACAACAGGGCAGAACAAGCCCTCAAAGCTCCAATAGTCAAAAGAAAAATAAGCTACCAAAACAGGAGCTTATGCCACGCAAAGAATTATGTGATGCAGTTGTCAATTCAAAAAACAGCAGAATTACGAGAGCAAAATTATGCTGATGTTCTGCAGAACATCATTCAGCAGCAGTTATCTGCTGGAAAACTCTAAATTCTCACCATGCGTCTAAGGATTGCAACTATCTCGTTGTGTGTTATTGGTTCATGCAAACCAGCCCCTACAGATATTAATAGATTGCCCTCCAAATATATTGCAGGAGATGTTATGGCAGAACCAAGTGCAACCAGGTTTAAACCAAAGGAAGAGAAGGAACCAGAGGCAAAAGTACTAAAGGATGTAAAAATAACCCCGTTGGAAAAATCATCCACTCCAGATAATGCGGCTAAACTCGGATTCAAAAAAACAAACACCTTCACAGACGCTAAATACGCTTATTATGAATTATGGGAAGACAATAAGGGCAATGCGATTATAAAGGACGAACGTGGGGGTAGTATTAAAGAGGGGGAAGTTGTTGAACGATTTAAAAACGGGGCGGTAACGATCAGAACAAAAAATGGACAGGAATCAACATACCACCCGGACGGCATTGTAACATTTGGCCAGATGATTCTCGACGGGCCTCGACATTCAAAATAAACACACATCTACTTCTCAAGCATTTTCTTTAGACGTTCATACTGTTTCTCTATATTCGGATTGCTTGGGTTCAGTTCATGAGCTTTCTTAAACAAATCAAATGCTTCATCTCGTTTTCCCAGTTTTTCTAGTTCTAAGCCTTGTAGTGCATATTCTCTGGCAAGATTCTTCTTTGTATCTAGGACATCATCTTTACTGAGATCAAGATCTAAGGCCAGCACTAATTCGTTTATTGCGTCGCCACGTCTTCCAATTTTGGCATATGCTGCCCCAAGAGCGGCATGCAGCCACGCATTATTTTTTCCTTCTTCAAGTTTC
>JACRKH010000021.1 GCA_016235495.1 Candidatus Woesearchaeota archaeon | reverse complement strand
TTTGAGAAGTTTTTCATCTATCTTAGATACGCCAAACTCTCTGATGAGCTTCTCATAATCAATCGTTCCTTTCACTTCCCATGGGGTTACTATTGCCATGAAAAGGATAAAAGAAAGAGAATTCTTAAATGTTTTGGTTAAGAATACTCTACAAATTTCTGGATTATTTTGTTTCTTCCTGTTCCTTTTGCTTCATAGAGAGCTTCATCTGCGAGGCCAATGAGATGTGTTTTTAGTTCTGAAACTCTTTCTTCACTCACTATTCTATTTGCATCAAAAGGAATTTTTGCCCCAGCTAGCCCAGCACTAACGCTTATACTGCGAACATTGTTTTTCAGATCTTCTCTGAGTTTCGTAAGAGTGGGATCCTTTGAGGAAATTATTCTCCTTCTTGCTTCTCTTTCTATGTTTGTTCTTAACTCTTCACTTATGGCATATGACTGCGCTGGATTTGTAATAGAGTTAAAAAGAACTATAAATTCTTCACCCCCCCAGCGAAAGAAAGTGTCTTTTTCTCCAATGCTTTCCTGTGCTATCGATGAAATTGCCATGAGAACTATATCTCCAGTATGGTGGCCATAGGTATCATTTATTTCTTTGAACTTGTCTGCATCTATGAGAAGAATGAATATCTCTTCCCCCTTTGTGAGTGCAAGTTTGATTCTTTCTGTAAGCAGTTCGTCACCATATTTTCTGTTCAACATTCCTAGTGAGTCATATTGCGCTCTTGTCTTGTGCACTGCTATTCCTTCTCTTATAAGCTGTTCTTCTTTCATTGTTTTTTCTTTGGTCTTTCTTCCCATAAAACGTTTAAAACGAAGAAAATATGTTACCGCAGTGGGTTCAAATTGTTGATAGTGTTCAAATAGCTGTTCCATGTATTGTTCTGCCTGCAGAGGCTTTAATTCTGCAAGATCTCTTTTTATCATGCCCAGGGTTATGACTTTCCTGCTTACTGTACGGAGAATCCTTTGATTCAGAGCATATTTCTGTGAAGTGAATGCACGAAGCGGCTGTATAAACCGGCCATTTTCTCTCTCTATAAGATTTCTTAAACTTTCTGCCACATGGACAATAGATTCTGCTGCTGAACTGAGTTCTGCTTTCTTTGTCTCGTCAAGTTGATTAAGAGAAAAATTAAATTTTTGATGGAGAATATTCAATTCATCCTCAAGAAGGTTTTTTTCTTCTTCAATAAGCCCTTCTAAATTTGCAAGAATCTTTTGTAATTCTTTATTTATGCTCTGCTCTTTTTTTACATCATCCTCTTCTTTCTGAAGATCAATCAGATAAAGCATTAATGAAGATTTTACTTCTCCCTCATGCAATTGTTTAAGATTCTGCCAAAGTTCTGTGTAGTCTGTCTCCAACATACGAAGTGCATTTGTGTCTGCTGTTCTTTCTTCAGAGAGAAGATTTGTTTCATCACGTTCTAGTTCTTCCTGAGAGAGGTAACGCAATGAAGTGCTCATGAGAACTTGCAAGGCTGTGACATGTGCTTGCAGTATTCTATATATTTTTGGTGTAGGCTTGTGAATAAGCTGTTCTGCTGCATTTACGAGTGCATCTACTTCTTGTTTGTGACGAGCAAAGAATTTCTGGCGGTACTCAAAGTCTCTGAGAATAGCAATTTGCCTTTGATTCAAATGAATAATCTTTTCTGTTAATGATATCAAATGAGCTCCCATAAAAAATATAGGGCGAAGAAGATTTATTAATTTATGCTTGCATAGTTTCGATAAAAATTCTAGGGTTTAAGCTAGTTAAGTGACTATTTATATAGATTCTGGAACAAGAGAGGGACAAAAAAGCTTTTAAAGATGCGGAAGTTAAAAATTTTGAATGAAAGAACTTGCTGAAAAGTATGACTCTTGTGCATCTGAGGCAAAGTGGAGAGCATATTGGGAGAGGGAAGGCATTTACAAGTTTGATAAAAACTCTAAGAAAAAACTTTATGCTATTGATACCCCCCCACCAACTGTTTCTGGGAAAATGCATATTGGGCATGCATTCTCTTATAGCCAGCAGGATTTTATTGCACGATACCATAGAATGAAGGGAGAAAATGTGTTTTATCCTTTTGGCACTGATGATAATGGTCTGCCTACAGAAAGGCTTGTTGAAAAATTAAAAAATGTAAAATCTACAAAGATGAGCAGAGCTGAGTTTGTTGCGCTCTGTGACAAAACTATAAAAGAAATTAAACCTGATTTTATCAATGACTGGAAAATTATTGGGATGAGCTGTGACTTTTCTGAGGCATACTCTACCATTGATGCACATTCTATCAAAACTTCGCAGTTATCTTTCTTAGATTTATATCAAAAAGATTTAGTTTACCAACACATTGCACCAAGCATGTGGTGTGTCCAGTGCCAGACTGCTATTGCGCAGGCAGATTTAGAAGATAAAGATTTTGATTCTACTTTCAATGATATTTATTTTACTGTTGAAAATGGAGAAAAGATTATTATTGCAACAACAAGACCTGAGTTACTTGCCGCCTGTGTTGCAATATTTGTACATCCTAATGATAAAAGATATACCCACCTTTTAGAAAAGAGTGCAATAGTTCCTTTATTTCATCATAGTGTTCCTATATTCCCTGATCCTTCGGTTCAGATGGAAAAAGGAACAGGGATATTGATGATTTGCAGTTATGGAGATAAGAATGATGTTGAGGCTGTCAATAGAAGACAATTAAGCCCAAGAGTTGTTTTTACCCGTGATGGAAAAATGAATGCTCTTGCTGGGAAATATGAAGGGTTGAAGATTAAAGATGCCCGACGAGAAATTCTTCATGATTTGGAAAAAGAAAAACTGCTTGTGACAAAGAAGGCTATTCGACATACTGTAAATGTGCATGAGCGATGCGGAACAGAAATTGAATTTCTTAGCACGAAACAATGGTTCATTAAAATTTTAGAGAATAAAGAAAGATTTATTGCAGCAGGAAAAAAGATTTCTTGGCATCCAGAATTTATGCGCACTCGGTACGAGCACTGGATTGAGGGATTAGGTTGGGACTGGTGCATTTCTCGTCAGAGACATTTTGGTGTTCCTTTTCCTGTGTGGAATTGTAAAAAGTGCGGCAATGTTCTTGTTGCTGATAAAAATCAACTGCCTGTTGATCCTTTAGCAGCAAAGCCAAAAGGAAAATGCTCCTGTGGTTCACAAGAGTTTGAAGGTGAGAAAGATGTTATGGATACTTGGGCAACTTCTAGTGTGAGCCCGCAGATTATACTCAATTGGGCGAAAGACAAAGGATATGATATTGATTTTGAGAAAATGTATCCTTGCAGTCTCAGACCACAGGCACATGATATCATTCGAACTTGGGCTTTCTATACTATTGTACAAGGTGTCTACCATGAGGGAAAAGCTCCATGGAAAAATATTGTTATCTCTGGGCATGTGCTTGATCCCAAGGGGGAATCTATGCATAAATCTAAGGGCAATACTATAGAGCCTGGGGAAGTGTTGAAGAAATATCCTGCTGATGCTCTGCGATTCTGGGCAGCAGGATCGAAGCTCGGTGATGATTTGCGATATCTTGAGAAAGATTTGTTTACAGGGCAGAAAACAATTACCAAGCTTTGGAATGCAACGCGGTTCTGTGTTCCTCAGTTTGCTGATTTTAATGGGAAGAAAGGAAAAATGGAAGCATTTGATGTATGGATGCTCTCTAAACTGCAAAAACTTATTGTAGCAAATACAGAAAATTTTGAGATTTATGAATATTCTAAAGTGAAATCTGAAACAGAAAAATTCTTTTGGATTACATTCTGTGATTTGTATCTCGAAATTGTTAAAGATAGACTCTACAACTCAGATGCAAGAGGAAAAGAAGCAAAGGCTTCAGCGCAGTATACTCTTTCACAGTGTTTATTGGATTTATTGAAAATGTTTGCTCCACTTATGCCTTATGTTACTGAAGAAATTTATCAAAGTGTTTTCAAAGAAAAGAAATCTATTCACCTTGAATCCTGGCCAATCGCGGATAAAAAATTAATAGAAAAGGATATAGAAAAGAAGGGTGATGAAATTATTGAAATTATTTCTCTTGTGCGAAAAGCAAAATCAGAAAGAAATCTTTCTTTGAAAGAAAATGTCAAGGAAATTATTCTACCAATGAATGAAAAAGATGTTGCGGGTTTTATTGATGATTTTAAGGCTGTCACCAAAGCTGAAAAAATAAGTTTTGGGAATAAATTGAGCATTATAATTTAGCAATACTCTTATATATCATGAAAAATAAAAGGAAATACCATGCAGATAAGCACCAAAGAAAAACAAAAATTGAAGCGTTTTGTACGCAGCTTGCAAAATATTAGAGGGAGACATACTGAGCTTGTTTCTGTGTATGTCCCTGCTGGCTATGAACTTATTAAAATTATTCAACATCTTGCACAGGAGCAGGGTACTGCATCAAACATTAAAGATAAAACAACACAGCTACATGTTATTGATTCTTTAGAAAGAATGATTCGACATCTGCGGCTGTTTAAGAAAACTCCTGAGAATGGGCTTGCTGTATTTTCAGGGAATATTTCTGATAAAGAAGGAAAAACAGACATTCAGGTATTCAGCATTGAGCCTCCTCAGCCGCTGCGTATACGATTGTATCGCTGCGACCAAACTTTTATTCTTGAGGTCTTGAAAGAAATGATGGATGTACGGGAGACTTATGGACTTATTGTTCTTGATAAAAGAGAAGGGAATATTGGTTTTCTCAAAGGGACACAAATTCAGCAGGTTACTGAACTGACTTCTGCTGTTCCTGGAAAGACAAGGGCTGGAGGGCAGTGTTTACATCCGGAAACTGCGGTTTGTCTTGATGATGGGCAGTGGGTTCCTCTGGAAGATCTTGAAATTGGAGATATGGTATTAAGTTATGATTTTACAAAAAAAGATTTTGTTCCCAGTAAAGTTTTGGAGAAATGGGATGTCACAAAAAATAAAATTTATGTGATTACTGCTTCTGAAGCAATAACTGCATCTGCAAATCATCTTTTCTTCTTAGAGGATGGTACAACTAAAGCTGCCGAAGAACTTCGAGAAGGAATGATGCTTCTCAATGATGATGGCAAGGGAGAAGTCATAAAAAAAATTGTTGTTGAAGATAAAACTATGAGGCTTATTGATATAAAAGTAGAGAATGAAAATTTTATCGCTGAAGGAATTGTTGTGCATAATTCTGCTCAGAGATTTGCAAGAATAAGGGAAGAGGCGACAAAAGAATTTTTTAATAGAATTAGCGAAGCAGCGAACAAAGCTTTTCTTGAGGTTAAAGAATTAAAAGGAATACTTCTTGGCGGGCCAGGTATGACGAAAAATCATTTTATTGATGAAGGTTTTTTGAATGAGCAGTTAAAAAGGAAAGTGGTCAGCATTCAGGATCTGAGCTATACAGGAGATTTTGGACTGCGAGAGCTCGTCGAGAAAAGCAAGGATGCTCTTGCGAAGGAAGCTATTACCGAAGAGAGGGAGATTATGAGCAAGTTTTTCAAGCTGCTTGCAACAGAGCCTGAAAAAGTTGCTTATGGCGAGGCAGAAGTGAGCCGGGCTTTAGAAATGGGTGCTGTGCATACATTGCTTGTCTCTGAGTCTATGGATGATGAGAAGGTTGATCATTTCGAGGAAGTTGCAGAGCAGTCAGGTGCGGAACTTTTTATTATCAGCACTGATACGAGCGAAGGTGAACAGCTGAGGGATATTGGAAAGATTGCTGCAATTCTGCGTTTTGCTTTGAGTTAAGGAATAAAAAATAGAAGTTTTTCTTTAAATGATTGGTTTGTTATTCTAAAACCTTCACTATACCCTGTCGTTGCAAACATTGTTGCTCCATAACAACCTGCATCCTTGATTGTTATTTCTAATGGAAGCGACCCAGAAGTATTATGGGCAAATGCATACTCTACAACTTCTTTTACAATATCACTATTCTCTTCAAGAAGGGAGAAAAGAACTTTATGATCCAAGGCCTCTTTTCTTCCTAGACCTCTTTCTATTGGCGAGGCTATCTTTGTGAGCTCTTCTTTTGTGAGCCTAGGGTTAATGAAATGATTTATAGGGAGAGCATAGGTTTCTCTTGGAAAGTCAATAGGGTGGATAAGTATAAATTCTGCTCCCTCAGCTGTTGCATATTCTTCTTCCATTATTGAAACAACTGATTTTTCTCCAAATGAAGCTCTATCTAAATATTTTGGATGGAGCATCCTCCAGGGAAATGTATCTGAAACTTTGAATCTTCTTCCTGGTGCATGGAGGCAGAATGTTCTTGTAGCAGTGAGAATATTGAGACCTTCTGTGTAACTTGGATCCCAAATTCTTGTTCCATAGAGTTCTGAAAAAGTTACTGGCTGCCCTGCAATATTTTCTATGCCTCGCAATCCAGGTTTTATTTCATAGAATTTCATGATTTTTATTGTAAACTCCTTTTATATAAGCTTTTCCAGGCTTTTTTGCAGGATAGGCTTTCTTTCTATTTCTCCATATAATCAGAAGATTTTTAAATAATCTTTGCCTCAAAGGAACTATGCAGGAAATTAAAAATAAGATAGAAGCGGTGCTCTTTATTACTGGGAAGGCAATGAGTTTGGAGGAAATTGCACAGTTCTGCAACATTGGCAGTGTTGGCTCTCTCAAGGATGCTATGCATGAGCTTATGAAGGAGTATCAAAATAGGCTGGGAGGTCTTGAGATTTTTTGTGAAGATGGAAAGTATAGGCTCAATATAAAAAAGCAGTACAATCATCTTTCTACAAAGCTTTTAAGCGGTGCAGAGTTGGATGCTCCAACACAAGCTACTCTTGCTTTGATTGCATACAAACAGCCTATACTGCAGTCTGATATTATTAAAATGCGCGGGAATACTGCTTATGATCATATTCATCATTTGAAAGATATTGAATTTATTGCTTCTGAAAAGCATGGAAGAACAAGAACATTGAAACTTGCCCCTAAATTCTTTGAATATTTCGATGTCATTGAAGCAAATATGAAACAGAAGATGCAGGATGTTATGGAAAGGCAGGAAAAACTGAGCGATGTCTCTGAAGCTCCAGTGAAGGATACTCCTCAAGAAGAAACTCCTGCTCCTGAAGAAGAAAAGAAGGATAAAGAAATAAAACTGGTAAGAAAAAAGAAAAATACCAGTGAGAAAGAGGAGGCAGTCACTGCAACAAATGAGGGTTTGGAAGTAGAGAGAAGCCCTCACGAAGTCCTTCTTAGTCTTGATGCTGATGATTTTGGCAGATAAAATGGGAATCAAAAGAGAGCATCTCATTTTATTCTTGACTTTTCTTGTGGCATTCGGTTTTCGTCTTCTGTTTTTGTTTCGTGTTCCTTTTTACAGCAGTGATGAGGCTTATTTTAATCTCAGACACTCAAAATATATTCTTCAACATTTTTTTCCCTTGATCTATGATCCCCAAAGTTATGGAGGGAATATTATTCTTAATACGCATGTCTTTCATTACTTTCTTGCTTTCTTTAATTCCACGCTTCCGGATGTTGTGGTCTATAAATTACTTCCTGCCTTGCTTGCGAGCAGTATTGTTTTTATTGTTTATCTTCTTGCAAAGGAGCTTACTCAGAATGAATATGCCTCACTCTTTGCAGCGTTGCTCAGTGCTTTTATTCCTAGTTTCATTGGAGCAACCATAAATCAGATTTCTATTCTAAGCGTATTTGTGCCACTCTTTCTTCTTACTTTGTATTTTCTTCTGGAGATTGAAAGAAAAAAAATGTGGTTCTTTGCTTCTGTTATTATTCTTGTTTTACTGCAGCCTTTGAATTTACTTATGCTTTTCACTCTTTTATTTTTTGGAATTCTCATATTTGCTGAATCCTTAACCTTGAAAAGAGAGGAAGTAGATGGTATGGGTCTTTTTGTCGTTTTTTTTCTCCTTGTCAATCTTATCCTCTATAAACAACTTTATCTTAAACAAGGACTTGCAACGATTTGGGGAAATTTACCTTTAGAACTTTATGGGCAGATTTTCCAGAATTTTAATCTCTTTGAAACTGTTGCTAGTGTTGGTGTCATTCCTTTACTATTAGGTGTTGCTGGATTCATTCTTTACAAAAGAAAGAGCAGGGTTATGATTTTGCTTAGCGCAGTGCTTGCTGCGGATTTTAGTCTGCTCTTATTGCGTATTATTGCGTTCAGGGATGGGATTATATTTCTTGCGATTATACTTTGCATTGTCTCTGCAGTCAGTATGGCAAAAATTATGGAATATTTACCCCTTACAAAAATTGCAAAAAAAAGTAAATTGATTATAAGCATTTTTATTATTCTCACTGTGACAACTTTACTTATTCCTTCGACGACAAGCGCGCTGAAAGTGGTACATACAGGAGTTACTCCTGCAGAAATTGAGGCTTTACATTGGATTAAATTTAATACAGCCCATGATAGTGTCATTGCTGCAAATGCTTATGAAGGGAATCTTATTATTTCTATTGCAGACCGGACAAATGTTATAGATACAGAATTTCTTCGAGCAGACAGTAGAATCTTAGATGTCCAAACTATATTTACGACAGAGTCTGTTGTCAAGGCAAAGAAAGCTTTAGATAATTATGGAGTTCAATATGTTTATTTCTCCGATAAGACTAAAGCTCTTTATGATGTGCGTGAATTAAAATATGCAAGCGATGAAAATTGCTTCCAGGAAGTATTCAAGAATGGATTTGCAACTATTTACAAAGTGGTATGTTAGGTATGTGCTTTTAGCACTCTGTACCGTACTTCTCTTAGTTGTCCCTCTGCTTAAAGGGCCTTTGATTGGCACAGAGCCTTTCTTTTATTCCCGAATTGCGAGTTTGCATTCTTTGTATGATCCTCTCAGCTTTGGCGGGAGGTTTGCTGCCTACCCATGGGGCACCGGTCTGGTGTTAAGTGCTACACCGAGTGTGCTTCTCGTTGTACTTCCTTTTTTATTGGGGATTCTCAGTGTTTTACTTGTTGAAAGGATACTTAAACATTTTAGCAAGGATGCTACTTTTATTTATCTCAGCTTACTTTTGTTTATCCTTTCCCCTTCTTTTATTTATCTCTTTAGTTTCACAAATAGTTTATTTATTGCATTCTTCCTCTCACTTGCCGGGTTTTATTTGTTTATAGAGAAGAAGTTTAAGTTTTGGGTTATTCCTATTGTGCTCGTTTTACCACTCTTTAATCTTATTGTTACAGGTTTGTTTCTTTTGCTACTCTGCTTCTATAGCTTCTTTGTACGAAAAGATAGAAAAAAATTATTTTTTATCCTTCTATTATTCTCTATTCTTGTCACAGGGCTTTATTATGGATATATCTTTTACAAGGCCGGACTCCCGCAACAAATTGATCTTGTACAAGGAGGAAATTTCCATCTCCTTGGTTCCTTATTTTATGATCTTGGAAGCGCTTATGGGCTGAGCATTTTTATATCCCTCTTGGGAGCATTAGGTATACTTTTATTCTGGGGAGAAAAATATGAACATCTTTTTATTTTCTTTAGTGTCTTGCTTTTCCTTACTCTTGCTTTTTTTATTCCGGAAAGCAGTCTTGTCCTTAACCTCTTTCTCATTATTCTTGCTGCAAAGGGATTTATTTTTCTTGCTGAAAGGAAATGGACTCACGAATATTATCATTATTTTATTCTTTTAGTGATTCTTTCGGGGTTTGTTTTCTCAGCTATTTCACAAATGAATACTATTCTCAACACAGAACCGAATGAAGCAGAGCTGGAAGCTATAGCCTTCCTTGCTGAACAGGAATCTGGTGTTGTGTTTAGTGATTATAGCAAGGGGTCATGGATTACTTCATCCGGACATGAAAATGTTATGGATGAGAATTATGTTTTTGCCCCTGACTCTAAGGAAAGGCTTCGTGATTCTCAGGAATTGTTTGCATCGAGAGATCTGAATAGAACCAGTGAATTATTTGCAAAGTATGATATTCGCTATGTATGGATTGATTCCAGCATGAAAAATAAGCTATGGGACTATGATACTGATGGCCTCCTTTTTATACTGCAGTACACCAAAAGCTTTAATAGAATCTATGATAAAGATGGAGTAGAAATTTGGAAGGTTAGTGCATGATAGGATGGTTTATTTGGGGGGTATCTTTCATAGGCTTGTATGTAGGGATATTCTGGCTGCATGTTATTTCTCTTAGAGAGGAAAAGCCAAAGGCTTTGCAAGAATTTCCTAAGGTTAGCTTCATTGTCCCTGCTTATAACGAGGAAAAAGGACTTTGGAAAACAGTACACTCCTTGATTACACTTGATTATCCTCTTGATAAGAAAGAAATTATTATTGTAGACCATGGCTCTTCAGATAAAACTTCTTCCATTGCGAGGCAGCTTATTGCGCAATATCCTTCTGAGCATATTATTCTTGCTTATAAGGAAAGGCATGGCGGGGATATGAAAGCGCATGCATTCAATGAAGGGCTGCGTAAGGCCAATGGAGAGTTTGTCGCCTGTGTTGATGCTGATACCATTGTCATGAGTGATGCTCTGGGGCATATGGTTCCTTATTTTGGGGATAAGGATGTTGGTGCAGTGATAAGCACTATTAAGGTTTATTCTCCACAGACAATTTATGAAAAGATACAACATTTGGAATATATCTTTGCGACATTTACCCGAGGGCTTATGTCAAAGATTGATACACTGCATGTTACTCCTGGTGCGCTTAGTGTGTACAGAAAAGAAATATTTGATAGATATGGTGGATTTGATGAGCATAATATCACGGAGGATCTTGAGATGGCTATGCGATTGCGCTATCATGGGTATAGCATTAAGCTTGCAAAGGAAGCAGTTAATTACACGAAGGCTCCTGCTACATTTACATCACTTTGGAAGCAAAGGGTGCGATGGTTTAGAGGATTTATTTATAACAATATGAAGTATAAGGGGATGCTCTTCAAAAAGAAATATGGGATACTTGGAAGTTTTCAATATCCTTTGAATATTATTTCTGTGGGTACTGTTATTATTATGTTTAGCTTGTTGGCTTTTACTTTTGGTCAAAGATTATATGGAATAATTCTAAAGGTTTTTCATTTAGGGCCATTGTATATTCTGGATGGCCACATTCCCGGCGTAAAAGAATTTTTCTTGGGTATAAATCTGACTATTTACTTCCCTATTGCAATTTCTTTTTGTATTGCTCTTTTTATCTACCATTTGGCACATAAAAACTTAAAAGAGAGATGGCGGTTCCCCTTGGCATTGGCAGCATACTTAACTGTATATCCAGTCATGCGATCCTGCCACTGGATGACTGCAGTGTATAAAGAATTGTTTCGAGCGAGGAAGAAATGGTAGGATTTTCAAAACAGATATTCCTTACTACTTTACTTATTAGCATTCTTGTATTTGGAGCAGGGTTATTATTGGGCTGGAATTTAGATAAGTATCGATCCCAGGATGTCTCTGATGATCTTCGAACAAATGAGTTGGATACAGAGAGTTTTCTTATTGAACAGAATTTTCTGGATAGTTTTGCAGGGGGTGATGATTGTAGTTTTGCTGAACCAAGGCTTGCTCAAATTTCCTCTGAGTTAATTCAATTGGGGCAGACTTTGGAATCCTATGAACAAAAAAATATTTTCCAAGATGCGGAATTTAAATATCTTGCAAGACGTTATTTCCTTTTGGAGATTAAAGGTTATACTCAGTTTAATGAGCTCAAAGATAAATGTCATATTAAAAATGATGTTATCCTTTATTTCTATGATCCTGAAGATTCACAATCTGCTCTTCAGGGGTATGTTTTAGATAGGGTTGCTAATGAAGCTAATGGAAGTGTTGATGTATTCTCTATAAACCAGAATTTTGCAGGAGATAGCGCCATTTCCACAGTTAAAATCTATTATAATATTACCACAAGTCCAACTATCATTGTTAATGGCAAAGAAAAAAGGGAGGGTTATACTTCTTATGAAGAGGTTAAGGTGTTACTTGCTTCTGATTTGTAAATAAAATATTGACATTTTGACCAGCCATTCTCAAAAACTTTTGTGTAGTTTATATCCAAGTAAGAAATAATCTGCAGCCTTTTTTCTTCACAAGCATTCTCATCTAGTGGGCAAATAAATCCTCCTTCACAAGTGTCTAGAGAAACATAGTCTGGCTGTTTTTCTTTAATGTACATAAGCCAGTACTCTCCTTGTGATGCATTGAACCAAGGATAGTACATCATTGTTATTTCTTTCTCCGCATAATATGCTGTAAGAGGATTTGCTGCAAGAATCTCCCCAGAAATATTTTTTCCTTCAAAATATGTGAAATAAGAGTTGCTTGCTCCTGCATCAAACTGAAGATGGACAACTCCTATGATTAAGATAATAATAATGAAAATTATTTTGTCTTTGAAAAGTTGTCTGTAGCCCAGTGCTGCGAGGATTGCAAGGAAGGGAAGGAAGAGTATTGCAAAGCGAATCTCCTTATGCGCCATGCTGGAGAAGTACAGCAATGAGGCAAGTATGATGAGGGCTAGTTCATATCTTCTTTTTCTCCATGCAATATAAAAACCAGGTATTGCAAAAAGGTATAAGAAATTCTGTTTTATTATTTCAAGCGGATAATAATACCAAGGCTGCTTAAAAATCCATATGCCTGCATACTTCAGGAATTCCTGTGCAAAGAAAAGCGTTGCAATAGGGGAGCCGTATGCAAAGTAATTGAATGTAAGATAGGGGATTAGAAGTGCAATAAAACCTACAGAAAGAAAAAAGAGTTTCTTGAATGATTTTATCCAGAACAAAGCAAAGATGATTATGATCAAGCCTTCAGGAAATTTTGTAAGGAATGCTAAAGCTGCACAGATTCCTGTTTCTAAGGGTTTGTCTTTGAGAAAGTAATAATATGCTGCCAGTGCAAAAAAAACTGCGGGTATTTCTGTGTATAAACGTGCATTGAAAAAGAAAAATATCCATGTAAAACTTAATAGGAAGGATGAAAGAAAGGCTACTTTCTTGTCAAAGAGTTTTTCTGCAATTTTGTAGGTAAGATAAATGCAGCCTAGGGAGAATAGTGTACTGAGTATCTCACCCCAAAGTGTTGCAGGGATGTGCAGAAGGTATGCATAACTGAGCAGGAATGGCCAGAGCAGGGGGCGAATGGGCTCCCAGAGACCGAGATGCCCTGCAGAGAGGAAGTATTTGCTCATAGAGAGATAGACTGCTGCGTCCCACCAGAGGTCTTTTACTGTGAAAAGGTAGGCTATTCTTGCTATGAGAGAGAGAAATAGGACTATGAAGAGCTTTTTGTTCATTCTTTCAAATGATTCAGAAATAATTTAAAAAAAAATAGAAGGGAGAATATCTATTTTCCAAACAACCAGTTCCAAAATCTTGTCCAGAAACTTTCTGTGCTTGTCGTAAATACTTCTTTTGACTCAGAGGAACTAGAACTTGAAGTTTCGGTGTCTGCTTTACTGGGTGTACTTGTTGTTGCACTTTCAGTGTTTGTATTCTGTTCTGCTACGCAGGTTAGAGTTTCTTCAGAGCACACTGCACCTGAAGAACATTCTGTTCCGCCTATGGTGCATGCCGTTGCTGTTTTTGGAACTTCTATAACTCTTATTGCATCTCCTTGGCAGCTTCCTTTGGTTACTGAATTAGCATTTGTGTCGCAAGAGCCTATTTCACAATCAGCATCGCTTGTGCAGGCTGTTCCACAGAATCCACCCCATGTTCCTGTTATGCAGGAATAGCTTGCGTTTATTGAGGAACAGGTGTAATTTCCTTTGATAAGCGCTGTTTTCTCTATTGCAACTTCTGTTAATTTCTCTGCTGAGGAACATTTATCAAAGATGAATTCCTTTGTAGAATATCTTTTTCCGCTTG
Source organism: Candidatus Woesearchaeota archaeon (assembly GCA_016235495.1). GTDB lineage: Archaea > Nanobdellota > Nanobdellia > SCGC-AAA011-G17 > GW2011-AR17 > JAGVZZ01. The sequence continues at coordinate 65,326 of JACRKH010000021.1, read as the reverse complement.
GGTTTGTTGTAAGAAGCACTGTCTTTGCAAGACTTCCTGGTATTAATGGATAATTTCCTCCATCAGTTTCACTTGCATAGTTTGTTATTGTATCAATAGCAGTGTCGCATACAGAGGAGTTTGTACAGCCATCACAATAGTAGTTCTTTATTCTTACATCTTTAGAATCACAGGAATATTCCGTCCTATAGGAATACCCAAAGGTTATATTTATGGAACAGGAATCATATTCAATTCGATTTGTCACGCTTGCATTGGTGAGTGTCACACTCCCATCTGTGAGAGGGTCATTCCCAACATCACCAGTTTCCTTACAATCAAATTGCTCTGATGCTAGACTTAGTGATGAAAGAAGAATCATCGACACCAACATTGTTAGGAAAATTAATTTTTTCATTTTAGAGCCCTGATATATCTTTTGGAGTGTTTGTTATATTTAAACTTTACTTAAATTTTGGCATAATATCATCAAAAGTAATTTGTTTAGGGTAATTTCTTAGAAGTAAATAACCATAAGGGTATGCTTCTGAGTGGAAGAGTATGAGCCTATTGCTTTCATTTTCCTGCAACCATGCGCTTAGAACACTATAATCATCTTCATTGTAGACTCGTGCTGCGATGACTGAAGCATTTTCTTCGTGTGCTTTGTTCACTACTTTTTGCATTTGATTGTAATTGTCTATATTGATATAATACATATCTAATGGCAGTAAAGTTCTCTTTTGCAATGTTGTAAAGTAAATAGTTGGTGTTGCATAGTAGCTAAGCCCATATTTTTCTGTTGCATTCAGTACAATAATCTTCTCATTGAGACTTATATTTATGGACTGATTCCCAAAAAGAAGTGTGTTTCCCCGAGGATAAAATGGTGCTGAGCCAAGTGTTGTATTTGTCTGCCCCAAAGCAAGAGGGAGGTATTTATCCGTATTGCAAATGACTTTTATTCCTCTTTCATTGAGATATAATGCTGCTTTTATTTTTCCAATATGGTCACAGCAGGCCATGACTACTGTGGCATTGTCATTGATAGCCTGTTCTACGAGCATGTTTACTCCATGCGTATCAATAATCATTCCAAGATTTTCATTGAAGAATCTTGTTGTAGGGTATTCTACCTTGTCTATAGGCACATCAAACATGAATGTTCCATTTTCATTTGCCGCATACCATGTTCCATTGATTTTTCTCACTAAAGTTCCTGTTGCTGGGATGTGTGTGAGATTCGTTTCTTTTTTGTACTGTGTTATTCTCCCTCCTTCATGCCAGCCAATATTTTCTACATCATATTTTTCTGAGAATACTGTTAAAAGATTATTTGTTTCTGGGTTTTGCAGTTGTGAAGAAAGCCAGTCTCTCGTCACTCGATCTACCTGTGAGATAAGAATATCACTTTTATTGAGTGTGAATGATGTTTCTCCTATTGTGATTTCTGTTGCATTCTTGGAGGTTGCAAAATAAGGAGAAGGTAGTTCGTATATATCTGCTTTGTATGGAGGGTCAAGGCCATAGAGCAGATACCAATCTGTTTGTGCATGAAAATCATTGCCGAGCTGTTTCCAAATAAAATAAGAAGTCCAGTAATATTCTCTTTTGTTTTCAATCGATGCAATGCTTTCATAGAGCAGCGCCTTTTCTTCAGGGCTTGCTGTTTGTAGAGCTTTTTTGTAGTAAGGGATTGCTGTTCTTGGATCGGTGTTGTGTATTCTTGCTTCTATTAATAGTGCGTCACCCTGTGCGAAGGGGTCCGTTATGTTGTTATACTCCAGGGTGAGATTGTATACAGAAGTGGTATAGGTAAAATTAAATTGTGCGGCATAGGGGTCTGCTTGTTCTGTTTGGCTTGTGCAGGCTACAAGAAATAGAGAAAATAGACAGATGAAAAGCAATTTCATACTCTTTGCTATAGGAAAGGAAATTTAAAGTTTTGTTATGTTGGAATATCTATATGAACCAGCGGCTGAATTCATCGACTAGGGAACAGACTGGCGCTCCAGAAAACCATGATGCAATGTAAAATCCGAGGATTAATGCACTAAACATGAGAATGATGAGTATAGGGAAGTATACAATGAACATTATTCCAGAAAATTCAAATATCTTCAACCCCAATTTAGAGATAAGTTTGGCTGCAAGGTATACTGCAATGATGAATACAATTGTCCAACCCCAGTGGGTAAGAGCAAATCTTAAGATTACTGCAAATAAACGAATAATACCCTCTGTACAGAAATCTAAGACCATTCTTACTAAAAAGATTTAAATATTCATAAGCTTATCTGTTTCCTATGGGGTGGTTTAAGGCTTCTGCACGCAGGAAAATTTTGCAAGATTTGTCTTTCAAAAGAAGAGGAGAAATTCTTTCTAGTAATAAAAATAGCACTTATGATTCCTTACGATCTGGTGCTGCAGCAGGTGCACAGCATGGGAAAAATACTTTACTGATTGTCACGGTTATTTTTGTTTTGCTTGTTGGAGGAATTTTTGCTTTAGGCTATTTTAGTAGTGATGCAGGGAAAAGAGCGCTGCAGTCTGGATGGGATTTTATTAAGAGTTTTGCTTTTGATCCTATTAGCAATTTCTTTGCAGAAATTTTTGCAACTGGCTCAGGGGATTATTTTTCCAGCAAGATAAATACTTCCAGTACGAAGAATGGCATCGACCTTAAGGCATTTACTTCTATTGCTGGTCAAGAAATACCTGCTGGGCAAGATTTTGATTTGAAGTATGATATTTCTTTTGACAATGTTCCGAGCGGGGTAAGTTATACTGCAGATTTCTTTTGCAGTTTTAATAAAACGAAAGATGTAGAAGTTCTTGGAAAGATTATTCCTGCAGAACAGATGACTGTACGAAAAGGGACAAGTGTTCTTTGCAGAATCCATGGGACTGATACTGCAGATTTAAATGGGCCTTACAGCATTTTTGGAAGTTTCTCTTTCCAAACTGAAACAAAGGATGCAAGCATTCCTGTGTATATGATCCCAGGCACTGTTGCTGATCAATTAGGTACGAAAGATTTCTTTGATGCGTATAATCTGAATGTCAAGGCAAAAGACTTGCTTGCCACCTATAATGGAGAACCAATAAGCATAGGCATTGGTGTTGGCGGGGAAGGAACTGAGGGACAGCCTGTTGTCGTGCGAAGCGGTGATACTTCTTCTTACAATACTGTAGGCATTACACTGAAGAATGAATGGGGCGGCAGCATTAGCTCCCTTGATGATTTAACTTTAACACTTCCTGAGGGAGTTACTTTGAATAGCGATCTGAATGGCGCTCCAAGTTTAAGCTGTCCTTTCATTGAAACAGGAAGAAGCAGAGATGGAACAGAGTATAATGTTGATGCAGGAATTAAGGATCAAATCTTTGTCAATTATGTTCAAAATAATGCCTTCTTTGGGCAAGCAGGATTGCATAGCTTCCAGTGCTGGCTGGCAATTGATCCAAATATTTTTGCTGAAGCACCTTATGTGACGAAGAACTATGTAGTCGATGCCAAGTATGTATATAAAGTGAAAAAGAAACAAGAGACTGTTACTATCAAAGCTGCAGGAGCGAGTCTAGTTGCATGAAAAAAATAATCTTTCTTTTGTTGTTGAGTATCTTCTTTATTGCTGCATGCAGCACGCAGACGACTGAGAAAACTGCAACTGCATGCCCTCCTGATTGCAGTGGAGGCAGTGCAGGTGTTGTGAGTACTATCAATTCTCCTAGCAATGAAGGAAATGTGTATGGCGGCGACAGGCTGCTTGTTTCTGTAGGGCTTGTTGATGCTGGAGAGTCGAGCGTTTCCAATGCTGAAGTCTGTGAGACTGGGTTGGATGCAAATGTTTTTGGAAGTTTAGGCAGCTGCAACTGCCAGAGTTATTATATTACTCTTGATGATACCCATGATGCTAACTTTCAGAGTACGCAGATAGAATTCCCTACAGCTTTTGTTTCAAAGAGTGCAACAGGAGAACAGCATGCAACTGTATATAACAGGTATGCCTATACTACTTATGGGCCTTTTAGCGCCTGCATTACAACGGATCCTTTTACTGATACCAGCTGTACAAGTACAGGAAATATTTTGACAAGCTCTTCTTCCGCTCCAGTGCAGATTGATTCTGTGACTGAGGAACTCAGTGCTGTGGGAAGCAATTCTGTGACGATGAGACTGCGTGTAAAGGCTTCTTTGTCTGCACGAGCAAATGAGCGATTGATTGCTGTTGCTGATACCACAAGTAATACCTGCGTATTGGCACAGGATCCAAGTATCACTTCTGTTTCTCTTCCTCTTTCTGTGATTTTGTTTGGCAAAGCACAAGATTGCGGGATGTTGAAATTTGAGAATGGAAAATATACTGCTGAAGCAAGCTGTAAGATTGAAAATATTGGTACGAATTTGTTGATTGGGAATCAAAAGCAGTATGATGGATGGATACGCTTGGATTATGGCTTTGAACATATTGATTCTGTGGGATTTAAGATAGTACAGCAGTAACAGAATTCTTTTAAATACTGAGTAAAAAATAAAGAAGATGGTAAAAGTAGGGATTATTGGTGGTTCTGGACTTGATGATCCAAAATTGCTGGAAAATTATGAAGTAGTTGATGTCGTCACTCCGTATGGACAGGCTTCTTCTTCGATTACACAAGGCAGATTGAATGGTGTTGAGGTTGCTATCCTTGCACGGCATGGAAAGAAGCATCAGATTATGCCATCACATGTGAATTATCGTGCGAATATCTGGGCTTTGAAAGAATTAGGATGCACGCATATCATTGCGACCACTGCAGTAGGTTCTTTACGAGAAGATATTGCTCCTGGGCATCTTGTTTTTCCTGATCAGTTCATTGACAGAACCACAAAACGAGCGCAGACTTTTTATGATACAAACAAAGTCTGTCATATTCCTATGGCGGATCCTTTCTGTGGGAAATTAAAAAATTTATTTGGAGAGAGTGCTGATGCATTACATATTGTTGCGCACCGAAGCGGGACTGTGGTGACCATTGAAGGGCCAAGATTTTCTACTCGTGCTGAGTCGCATATGTTTCGTGCATGGGGAGGGCATATTATTAACATGAGTAGTGTGCCTGAAGTGGTGTTAGCGCGTGAAGCTGGCATCTGTTATGCTGCTATTGCAATGAGCACTGACTTTGATTGCTGGAGAGAGGGTACTGCGCATGTGACTATTGATGAAGTGCTTCGCGTGATGCATGAGAATGCAGAACGAGTGAAGATGCTCTTGAAGGATGTGCTGCCAAAGATTCAGTTTACAGAGTGCTCCTGCAGGGAAGGGATTAAGACTTCTGTAATAGGATAAATGTGCATCCACAAGCCTTATAAATCTCTTTTTGAAGTTTAAAAGTGTGAAAACTATTCTTGTCACTGGAGGAGCTGGCTATATTGGAAGCATTGTTTCTCGAAGACTTCTGGAGAAAGGCTATCATGTTCTTATTTATGACAATCTCTCTCGAGGGCATAGACAATCTATTCCATCTCAGGCACAATTTGTTGAAGGGGATATTGCTGATGAAAGAAAAGTAAATAAGCTTCTTCAGGATTATTCTATTGATGGTGTGATTCATTTTGCTGCCTATGCCTATGTGGGGGAATCCGTTGAAGATCCTGCATTGTATTTTGAGAATAATTTGAGAAAAAGTATGAGTTTCTTAGAATGTCTTAAAAATAATCATGTGAAAAAAATGGTTTTTTCTTCTTCCTGTGCAACTTATGGTGATGTTCATGAGATCCCTATTCATGAAGGGGTACGACAAGCACCAATTAACCCTTATGGGCTTACGAAGTATTTATTTGAGAAGGCTTTGCAAGTGTATGATGAAGCCTTTGGCATCAAATATGTTGCATTACGATATTTTAATGCTGCTGGTGCTGCCTATGGCGTTGGAGAAGATCACAAGCCGGAGACACATTTGATTCCTTTGGCTCTTCATGCTGCATTAGGAAAAAGAGAAGGTGTTTCTATTTATGGTACAGATTATGAAACAGAGGATGGCACCTGTGTTAGGGATTATGTACATGTTTTAGATCTAGCAGATGCGCATATTCTTGCTTTAGAATCTTTGGAGAATGGAAGGTCTGGAGTTTATAACTTAGGCTCTGAAAAGGGCTATTCTGTCCGAGAAATTATTAAAGTCTGCAAAGAAGTTACTGGGAAAGATTTTACTGTGCATGAGAGTGCAAGACGAGAAGGAGATCCTCCTGTTTTAGTTGCTTCATCAGTAAAAATAAAAAATGAATTAGGCTGGAAAGCACAGTACAGGATTAAAGATATTATTCGCAGTGCATGGGAATGGCATCTTGCACACCCTGGGGGGTATTAGAAGTTTTCAGAGATTAAAATCTTTTAATAATTCTGAAGTTGAATAGATCTTCACCACTCTTTGCTGTTTCAAAAGCTTATCATTGGTCCATATGGGAAAATTTAATTTTAGTGCCAATGCAAAATACTCTACAACATCTGGGTCTGGGCTTAGCTTCCAGAAAAGACATATTTTTCTATGTCGGAAAAAGGGATGAAATTTATCCTTGTAGAAATTAAACTCAGGGCCAGTTGAAGATCTTCATCTTGGAGTTTAGATTTTTGAAGTATTTCTTTTCTATGCTTAGCAAATTCTTCCAACAAAAACTCTGGTGCAAATAAATGAATATCTTCATGAAAAAGCAACTCACGTGTCTTTCCTTGGAGAGCTATTATGGTAGAAATAACTATATTAGCATCAATAACAAGATCCATCTACTGTGGCCTAGGATATTCTTTCTGGTACTTCTGATGCATACTCTTCTTAATTTTTCTTCCAATTTCAATTGCATCTTTTTCTGTCAACTCTGATTTTGCTGCAATGGAGTTAAGAATTTTTAATTGCATCACTTTTGTCTTGATTGCCTCACGTGCAACCGCAGACCAATTAATAAACTTAGATTTATCCATTTCAAGCTTGAGTTCCTCAGGAACTGAAAGGGTTATTGTTGCCATTTTATTTCCACAGTTATTATTTAATATATTTAATACACATAATGCTTATATAAAACTTTTGAATTACTTTATAGCGCCTTAAATAATTATTTATTTTTCTGAGAAGGGTATTAAGAAATTATTTCTACTTTTATCATTTTATCCCCAGCTCTGAGAGAATCCACTACATCCATACCTTCAGTGACTTCCCCGAAGACTGTATATTGATTATCTAGGAATGTATTGTCTACTAGGTTAACGAAGAACTGAGAGCTTGCACTGTTTGGATCAGAAGAGCGAGCCATACCTACTGTTCCTCTACTGTGTGATTTTCCTGAAACAATTTCTAAGGGAATTGTTTTCTCACTGCCACCAGTGCCATCACCATTTGGGTCTCCACCTTGGATAACGAAGCCAGGTTCATACCTATGGAATGTCAAGCCATCATAGAATTGTGATTGAACTAACGAGATGAAGTTTGCTTTTGTTATAGGTGTGTCATCATATAATGCAATGCTAAAATTTCCTTTATTTGTTTCTATAAGAATATCTGCGCTGTTCATTGTTGTTTCCTTCTGTGTTGTGCATGCTGTTACGAATACTAGTACAAGTATAAGCAAGGCAATCTTTTTCATGGGCTTTATTTAGAAGTGATTCTTTATTAATGTTGTGCTGGAAAAGGCTTGAATGTTCTAGAGAATGGCTAATATCTTCTTAAAATTTTCATTTATTTTCTTATTGCTTTCCTCAATCTTCTTCATAGATAGGGTATTCTTTTCTATGACTTTTTCCAACTCTTTAATGAATTCGGCATCACTCATCTTTTTGTTTTCCTCCTTTTTTCTTAGATTCTGATTTATTTAAATCTTTCTTTAAAGAGATAGTATTTTCGTGTATTTCTCTACTTTCCTTATAAATGTGGTCTTTTTCTGAGATTGTATCTTGAAGGAGTCGCTCTAAGTATTTTATTCTCATTTCCATGCATATTTTCTGCAATGCGAAGGTAAATAGAAAGATTACTATAAAAAGAGAGATGGTATATTCTAAGTGTGTTTGTTGTTTTAAAGTAAAATAAATTAAGAATACTTGTTCAAGAGAATAAAGTATAAGAAAAAAGAGCTCTATGAGAGTATTATTTCTTGAGATAAAAATATTAATGTTCTTAAGACATCTTTCTATGCTTTCCAAGCTTTTTCTATGCATATGTTCTCTGCTCTATTCTTCCTTTTAATATTATTCCTTACTGAATATGCTTAATAAGGGATATATTTTGGAGAGGCTGAGTGTTTATATAAACAGATTTTATTTTTTTCGTATGCTTATCCAGCTTTTTCGTGTTAGGCAATGGTATAAGAACCTTCTCGTGTTTCTTCCTTTGGTTTTTGTAGGGCTTGCTACTGATGAAAAAAGTATTCTTTTGAGTATTCTTGCGTTTTTTGCTTTATGTATGATGTCTTCTGTGAATTATATCATTAATGATATTATTGATAGAGAAAAAGATAAAGTGCATCCAGAGAAAAAGGAAAGACCATTGGCTTCTGGTAAAATCTCTCTGTGGACTGCTGGTACTCTTGCTGGCATTCTTGCTGTTGTTTCTCTGAGCATTGGAATAGTATTATCTTTCTCTTTCTTTCTTATACTTCTCTTATTTTTCTTCTTGACTTTGCTGTATTCGGTGTATTTCAAAGAGGAGCTTTTTGCAGATACTCTGTTTATTGCAGTGAATTTTGTTCTTCGTGCAGCTGCAGGTGCGTATGTCCTTCATGTACGAATAAGCCCTTGGCTGATTGTCTGTACTTTCTTTTTGAGCTTCTTTATTGCTGTGGGAAAGAGAAGAGCTGAATATAAATTCCTGGAAGAAAAAGCTCCTGTGCATAAGAAAGTTTTAGCTTCTTATGGAGAAAATATAACTGGAATGCTTATGGCCGTTGCAACTACTGCCTTGCTTATGTCCTACAGCCTCTATTCTTTTTTGAGTGTGTACCCTCATTTGATTTACACGCTGCCTTTTGCATTTTATGTGATCCTCCGCTATCTTTTCCTTGTCGAAAGTGCATCTGTTATAGCAAGAAGCCCAGAGTATTTTTATAAAGATACAAGATTAATAACTGGAATTGCTTTGTGGTGTCTTGCAGTGCTTGTAGTTATTTATTAATTACTTTTTCTTCTTTGTAATAAGCGATTTCTGCACGAGAATGTTTGGAATGACGACTACTTCGTTGTCTGCACTTCTTACTTGTATTTCCAGCATATCCATGTGAATAATTTTTCCTTCGATAGTATCAATCTGTATGATATCCCCTTTCTTAAGTTTCTGTTTGAACTGAATGATGAATGCTGCGAATGCATTGGGGATAAAGTCTTTCAAGGAAAAGAGAATAAAGACTATGAAAAGCCCCAGGAGAATGAAAAGGATGATGTAAAGGAATATTTTCTCAAGCCCTAAAAAAGTGAGGCCGAGAATCAATGCAGCAATGTAGACAATGTACCTGAGAAGCGAGCTGAAGAATTCTTCAAAAGGAAAGCGAACCCCTATATCCTGGAGAAGTCTGTCTATTTCAAAACTCTGCAGGGCTTTTCTTGAAACTACTGCAATGAGATTTCCTACAAGAATGCCAAAACCAAGTATCAGCACCCCTGCAACAATGCTGGTCAGGATGTCTGACTGGTATGCAAGTATCGCCATAGCCCTTTTGGGGCTGTTTTTGTTTAAATAACTTTGGGGGCAAAATGCTTTTAAAAGGCATTTCCTTTTTCAAAAGTATGCCCATCAATGCAAAACCTGAATATTTCAAAGCAGAAAAGAAATACAACGAAGCTGAGACTATGTCTGCGAGAATTAGTGCTCTGGAGGAAATGCTCAGAACTGCACCAAATCACAAAGGGAGCGAGACGCTTCGTGCAGGAATCAAACAGAGGCTTGCAAAGTTTCGTTCGCAGTTAGAGAAAAACAGAACAACTGCAAAGGGCGGGAAGGGAAATACACTCTCTGTAAAGCGAGAAGGAGCTGCACAGGTGATTCTTGCTTCTGTGACTAATGCTGGAAAGTCCAGTCTGCTTGCTGCGCTGACCAATGCAAAACCTTTGATTGCTGAATATAAATTTACCACGACAAAACCAGAGTTTGGCATCATGGATTATAAGGGAATTAATATTCAAATTATTGAACTGCCTGCTTTCTTTAAGGATTATGCGTATAAGGGTGATGGACCATCTCTGTTCAGTGTGATTCGCAGTGCTGATTTGGTTGTTTTTCTCATTGATAATACCCAGAACAAAGAAAAACAGTTAGAACTTCTTTATGATGAATTTGAAAAAGGACAGATTAAACTCAATGCCGAGCGGCCTAAGATTACTATTAAAAAAACTGGCATGGGAGGAATTGAGTTCTTAGGAAAAAAATATTTTTCTTTTACTCAGAAGGAGGCTATAGAAATTCTTACTGCAAATGGCTACCACAATGCTATTGTTACTGCATTTGAAACTGTCACTATTGAAGACCTTGCAGATATACTGAATGAATCCATTGTGTATCTTCCTTTGCTGATTATTCCTACTAAGGCTGATATACGAGGGGAAGGAATTTCTGCAAAAACAGGAAAGGGATTAGATGCATTTAAGGATAATGTCTTTCAGGCATTAAATTTGATTAAAGTGTATACGAAAAGTTTAGGGAAAAATAAAGACTGGCCTCCTGTTGCACTGCATGGCGGGGATACGATTAAAACCCTTGCTCGAATGATTCACAAAGATTTTTTTAAGCGATTTAAGTATGCACGCATCTGGGGCCCAAGTGCAAAACATGCTGGGCAGAAAGTAGGATTAGAGCATGAGCTGATGGATGAAGATGTTATAGAGCTGCATGTGAAATAAAAAATTCTAGCCTAGATTATTATTAATATCTTTCAAAGAACTAGAAATACCAGACACATCTTTGCTTACATCTTGTATCGAAGCTACTGCTTGTTCATCAGATTTTATCGTTGTCTTTTGAGAACTGCATGCAGTTAGTACAAACAGAAGGCAAAGAATGAAAAATATTGCTAGTATTTTTTTTCTCATTTTTATGCTCCTCCTTGTGTTGTTTCTTCAGGGGCTGGCGTTGATGTAGGCTCCTGGGAGATGGATTCTGCTGGCTGTGGTGCTGGTTCTACTGGCTGTATTGGTTCTACAGGCTCTACAGGCTCTACTCCTTCAGCTTGCTGCTGGAATGAATCTTGTTCTTGAAAATTCTCGCTAGGATTTTGGTCTTGTCCTTGACTCATGTCCGGCAAACCTTCACAGTAGGGCATGATTGCCTCTTTGCTTAACTGTGCGAATCTGTAATTAGGGACATTACAGGTTGCTTGACCAAATGGCCCAGAAACCTGCAATCCACAGCTATCATCACTTCCTACTCCGGAAATAGTTATTGATATGCCTGATTCTGGACTAAAGGTTGCACCTGCTGCACATTCTCTGAAATCATTCTGGAAGCAGAGTCCATTGCTGCCACATTCAAGCTCTCCTGCCTGCCCACTTATTCCCGTGTATTCTACGCCGAGAAGTGCACTTATTACTTGGTTCATAAGTTCATCAACAGAGTATTGTAAGTCTGACCTGATTTGGAAAATGGTTTCATAATCCAATGTCCCTGCAGAAACTGCATCTTTCAGAACTTGCTTCTGTTCATCTATCTTTGATGCAACTTGGCTCAATATGTCTGCTGCATTGTTGTAGCTTGCTGCTGATGCGGAGTCACCTTGACTTTCATAATAATTTGCGATGTCCTGCATTTGTTTTTGTGTATTGCTTATTTGGATTTTTAAACTATCCATTTTTAGTATTGCCTCAAGAACTTGCACAGAATCTATTTGTCCACTCTCAAATGCTTGTTGACCTTGTTGATATTGATCATAACTTAAACCGCCTTTTCCACTCTGGCTACAAGTAATTATCGGAGCACAACCATTCTGCCCTGGGGAGGCAATGGGCTGTGCGCCTATTTGTGCACAGGTTTGTGCTTGTTGATCTGCTTCCTCTTTGCTTTGACATGCTTGTCCACTGAATGGATCTTGCTGGCCAAATTGTGGAGCCCCTTGGAACTGACCCTGCTGTCCTCCTCCAAAATTACTGCATGCACCTGGAGTCTCTACTCCATTTATACGACAAGTTGGCGCTGGCTGCTGAGCAAACTGGCCTTGCTGATTAAATTGCGGAGCTCCTTGGAATTGCCCTTGCTGACTTCCACCACTAAAAGAACAATCTATGAATGTACACCCGCTTGGATCTGTATTTCTTATCCAGTTTCCTCCGTGCTGGTTACAGCCAGAAATCATTTGATTTATTTGGTCTTCAGAGGGACAATTCTGCCGCTGCTGCTGTCTTTGCTGATTAAATTGCATGAGTTGCTCTTGACCTTGATTAAATTCCCTTTGGTCTTGAAACTGCTGGGGTTGTTGAGATTGATCTTGCTGCTGGAACCGTTGACCCTCTTGGGATTGACTAGGCTGATTTTGAAAACATGGTTGATCAGGCTGGCATTGATTTTGGTCTTGAAACTGCTGGGGCTGTTGAGATTGATCTGGCTGTTGGGGTTGTTGGTCTGCAACGGGTTGTGATACAGAAGGCTGTGGAGCTATCGTGTCACTCGGTACAGGGCTTGTTCCTGTGTCTCCACTCGGCGCAGGGCTTTCCTCTACAACATCATATCCTGTTATTAAAAAATTCCATCCGCTACTCAGTACATTTGCACTTGCAAAGCTTGCAGAAAGCAAGAAGCATGTGATTATGAAGACTGAAATCTTTTTCATTTATACTTTTTTTGTAAGTTGTAATAGAATATAAACTTTTTGGAAATATTTATATAATTTGAATCTTTCTTGATATTTATGAAGCAGGTTATTCTCGTGCGTATGGACTTGAAGATGGAGAAAGGGAAACTTTCTGTTCAGGTGGCGCATGCTGCAGTGGAAGCGACTTTAGCGTCGACGAAAGAAGCAGTGAAAGAATGGAGAAAAGAAGGCATGAAAAAAGTTTCTCTGAAAGTCACTGATTTGCGAGAAATGATGAAGTACAAGAAAATGGCGGAAGAGGCTGGCTTAGTCACTGCACTGATTACCGATGCGGGCAAGACTGTGTTCAATAAGCCAACTGTGACCTGCTTGGCAATTGGTCCGGATAGCGAGAAGAAGATTGACAGCATTACTGGCGATTTGAAAATGCTGTAGTTCTTTAGAATAATAAGCCCCACGCCAGGACTCGAACCAGGAAGCTCTCGGGTTCAGCTACCCTTATTTCATCCTCTGCTTTGCAGCGTCAAAAGAGCTATAATCTCATAGAAAGGTATATAAACTACAGATTATATTACTAAGCTATGGTTACTATGTATAAACTCCAGTTAACAATATTAGAACAGGAAGTACTCAATTTTCTTTTCATAAGAAAAGGGGAGGTATTTACAGCAAGGGCTCTAGCAGTAGCATTAAACGTTTCACAGCCAGGGATTGGAAAGGCATTAAGAAATTTAGAAAAGGAAGATTATATAAAAGTCATCAAAAATAAAGAAACAAAAAGGCTTTCCATTTCATTAAATGAAGATAATATTTTAATACACGGCTTAAAAAGGGCTAATAATATAAAACTTCTTTATGAATCAAAGCTAGTAGAAGAGCTGAGCAAGAAATTCCCTGGTACAACCATTATATTGTTTGGCTCTTATGCATGGGGGGAAGATACAATAAGATCTGATATTGATATAGCAGTAATAGGAGCAAAACAGAAAGAAATAAATTTAGAAGCTTTTGAGAAAAAATTAGAACGAGAAATAAATATCAATTTTTATGACTTTTTCAAAAGAATAGACAAGCACTTATTGAATAATATTCTTAATGGAATAACAATTAATGGAGCAATAGAGTTATGAAAGTATTTGAGGAGTTCCTAAAAGAGGGGATTGTCACAAAACAGTCTTCAAACAGAGCCAGAGCTTTATCTTTACTTGAAGAGGCACAAGAAAAGAAAGCATTCTTAGAAATAGCCTTAGAGAAAATTCCTAAAGAAAAAATCTCTCCTAATTTTATTATTGATTCTTCTTATGATATCCTTATTGAGATTATCCGTGGAAAAATGCTTCTTGATGGATATGCCTCAAAGAGTTCTCATGAAGCAGAGGTTTCCTATTTAACAATTCTTCAGTTTTCTGAGCCAGAATTAAGGTTTATGAATGAACTAAGATATAATAGAAATGGGATAAAATATTATGGGACTATTTTCAATAAGGAATATGCAGATAAAGTCTTAGCATTTCTGAAAAAGCTCTATCCTTCATTAAAGGGTATGATTTTCTAGAAAGAGCAACTCTTTCCCTCTTAGAATAATAAGTCCCCACGCCCGGACTCGAACCAGGAACCTCTCGGGTTCAGCTACCCTTATTTCATCCTCTGCTTTGCAGTGTCAAAAGGGGAATTTATCTACAGCCAAGTGCTCAAACCATTAAGCTACGTGGGGGTAGCTAAGTTAAAAAAGTGGCGATTTATAAAGTTTGCTCCCTGCTTATTGCTACATTGTCTGGGTTTTTTGTGTTAGGCAAAGTTTGCCAATGTGGTTAAGCCCTGCAGAAAGGAGGGGCTAAGTGCTCTCTGAGTTGATTTTTTATTTTTTTAATTTATTTTCAGCCCACCAGCTATAAGCTATTCCAATTGTAATAAGTATTGGAATTAAATAATAATGATTTTTGAATAATGTAAAATTAAAGAGATAAACTGAAATGAGCCACAAGTCAAAAACACCATAGACAATAACCATGGTTGTTAAGACTAATTCTTCGGTTTGAGCTGGGATTTTATCTACTTTTTCAGATAACCAAGCCCCACCTTTAACTCCAAAATAGAATATTATTATAACAAGAGGGGTTAAAAAAAGAGGATTGCTTACTCCTAGTAGATTTGCTATTGGCTTCCACACTGGACTTTCAAGCCCCTTTCCTTTTGTAAAAATTACATCGAGAAACGCATCCAAAAGAACTAATGCTATTAAGATTGTCCATCCCCAAATTTTGGACAAGACTACTTTTTGTTTTTTACCCGCGGGTTTACCCCTAGCAATATCCATTTTATTCTTTCTGCTTTTTCCTAAATCTTTTCTTTACTGTCTCGGCAATGCCAGAGAGGAAGTTGACACTATTAGAACGAACATGGATGATTCTTCCAGATTTGTTCTTGTATTTGACTGTTGCATTTGGCAGGGTAATTTCTCCAATCACTTTGAACTGTGCTTCTACTTCATAGGAGATTACTCTTTCTTCACCATTTACCAGCTCTGGAATCTTCCACATCATACGAATCCCTTTGTCCCCGCGCTCAATGCCACTTGGATGCAAGGTTCCAAAGTTGGTCTTCGGCTGGATGAGTTTAGGAAGTACATCAATGATAGTAACATCTTTTATTGGTTTGTTTGTACTGTTTTTCACATGCAAGAGCACTTTGAAATCTGACACCCCATCAACGCTGTATTTGAGTTTGAATACTTCTTTTCTTACTGTTACTCTTTTTATGAAAAGATAATATGCAATGATTCCCAAGAGTATAAGTGCAATGATACCAAAAAGCAATGATCTATAGTCTTCTTTGCTTGTAATGGTTATGGACTGGCTTGGGGAAATAGTAAAGGTCCATGTTGGCCTTCCCAGCTCATCATCATAGTTTGGATCCAAGGAATAGGATGTGAACCAGGCTGCTATTGTTGATGGCTCCTCAAAATAGGAATCGCTGACTTCTACATTTCCATTGTTAATGAATGTTGTTTTTCGTTCTGTGTACAAGAAACCAGAACTTGTTTCTGTGTGCTGTGAAACATTTAGATTCTCATCGACAGTAATTGTTCCTTGATTGCTTCCCTGCAGTTCTTTGTCAAAATAAATTCTTACATTGTAGGAGTAGGATTTTGGCGCTGCATCTTTGGAGATGGGAAGAGCAAATTCTAAATCTTTTGACTGGCCTTTAAAGAGTTCTATGGTCTGCTGGTCGTTAAACAGGTCACTGGTCACATGAACATCAATATTGTGCAAGTTGTCCTGCAGATTGTTCTTTAAAGTCATTTTTAATGCGAATATTCCACCAGGGCCTACTTTTGTTTCCGGGCTTGGAAGAGAAATGGTTATTGCACTCTGCGGAGGCATTGCGAAGACTTCTAAATCATATGTTGCTGAAACCCCATCATGATTGAGTGCAGTTGCAGTCACATATGTTTTGTATCTTTTCTGACGGAGAACTGTTGATTTTAGTTTTGTGGATACTGTAATTTCTTTTTGTTCGTGGCCAGTGAGAGTAATAATGGTTGGGTTGATAAAGAGGTAATCAAAGTCACTGGATGGAAGACCAACATAGGGGTCGCCTTGTATCTGCACAGTGTATTCCTTTGACCCATCATTTGTGAGAAGAAGGTTGAAGACTGCAGTCTGCCCCGGCTCAACTTGTTTTGATGCGTTGATTTCTGAGATAGATATGCCTTCTTCTGCCAGTGTGATTGCAGAACAGAGTACTACTACGAGTAGAACTATGAATATGCCTCTTTTCATGAGGGCTCTTATTGTTTGTAGATTTAAATACTTTTTGTTAGATTGAAACTATATTTAGGATACAAGGCTTGTGATATGGTTTTGTTTTTCAAAGCGAAGAATGTGATCAGCAAAGCATTCTATCTGCGCCTCATGACTGACAAGAATTATTTGTGGAATGTTTATTTCTTCCATGAGAATCTTTAATCGGTCTAATTGTTCGTGACTAAAGCCATCTGTTGGTTCGTCTAATATTAAGAGGTCATTCGTTTTTATTCCTGTGTTCATGTTGTTAATAACTTGGTTCAATGCTAATCTGTATGCCAAGGCACCTGCTGTTTTCTCTCCACCAGAAAGATATTCATACTCGATATCATAGTCATTCTGCAGAATTTTTGGGGAGTAGTCTTCATCCAAACTCATTTGCAGGCTTTGGTTGTCGATAAGTATAGAAAACCATTTTTCAAAGAGGCTGTTGAATTCTGCATGCACTTTGAAGAGGATGTTTTTTTCCATTGTATCTAACAAGGGCGTGAAGGAATCTGTTAACCAGAATTGAATTTTATTGAGGTATTCTTTTTTCTCTCTTAATATTAGTTTCTTTTGAATTTCCTCTGTTAATTGATTGAGGGTCTGTGTATAATGGTTCAGTGTTGCAGTTACTGTTGCCTTTTCTAGGTTGAGTGTGTGATATTTGTTCTGGAGCTGTTCTGCTTCTTGTTTGTTTGCAATGTATAAAATTTCTAATGTTTCTGTATCTTTCTGTTTTTCCTTTGCTTCCGCTATTTTTGTGTTCAGTTCCTCTTGGGATTTTTTATTTCCTGTTAGTTTTTCCATAAGCTCAAAACACTCTCCCCGTTTTTTAAGCAGTTGCTGCTTTTTCATTAGGTTTATTGCTGCTTCGCTTTCTTTTTTCCGAAGTAAATCTATTTCTCCCCGGAGATCTCTCATTTCTTCTTCTCTAGTTTGCTGATTCTTTTCGAGAATGGCTATTTCACTATCATGATTTTGCGTTTCTGCATTTGTTTTTTCGATAATATTATGCTTGTGTTCAGGCGAAACTTTCTGCTGACATGTGGGGCATTTCTCAAGACTCTCTACCTTTTGTTTGATAAGAAGTGCATGAGCTTTCCTGGTTTTACAATCTTGGATTTTGTTAAGAATTTCACGAAGCTCTTTTTCTTTTCCTGTGAGCAATTCATTTCCTTTTGAAAGACTCTCTTTTACATCAGGAGTTTCTAGGTTTTCCTTCTCTAAAATAACTATTTCTTGTTGGAGAAGAGATATTTTTTGTTCTGTTTCTTCTTTTTCTTTTAGTTTATTTTTGCACTCGATTTCCCAAAGAAATAGTTCTCGTTTTTCTTTGAGAATCTCTTCTCGTTTTCCCTCAAGGAGTATAAGCTCTTCTTTTTTTGTCTGAACCATTTTGCTTAGTTCTTCTAATGGGATGAGTATTTCTGTGAGTTTTTTCTCAAGGATAATTTTTTCTTGGGATTTTTTTTCTTTATCGATAATTTTCTCTTGTATGTCTACTGTTGCGCCTTCATAGAGTTTTTTCTTTTCTTTCATATCTGAAACAATAATTTTGACATTTTCTTTGATTCTTTTGTACTTGTCCACGGCAAATACTTTTCTTAAAGTGTCCAGTCTTTCTTCCTTGCTTCCAAGAAGGATTGTTTTCATTTCCTCCTGCGGTGTGTAGACTGTGTAACGATAAATAAGAGTCTTGTTTTTGGTAATGAGGTCTTTGGGATAATGGAGTAATTCTAAAACTATTTGTTTGAGCTCTATTGCTGTCTTTTCTTCCTTTATTCCATTGCGAATAATATATCCTGCATCTTGTGTGACTGCAGATTTTGATCTTTTTAGGGTTCTTTTTATCACATAGTCCTTTTCGTCAATGGAGAAGAAGAGTTCTACAGTGCCTTCATCAGTGCCATTTCTTAAGAGTGATGCACCTGCGAGTTCAGAGCGCTGCAGACCGAAGAGAGCAAAGTCTATTGCGTGGAGAATACTGCTCTTGCCAGAGCCTATGTTCCCCCAAAGCAGTACTTTCCCCTCGGGAAAAATAATTTCTTGAGAGACATAACTTCGAATATTCTCTAGTTTAATTTTGTTAATTCTCAATTTCCAGCACCTTCACTGCTTCCGAGATTATTCTCTTTTCAAAATCTGCTACTTTTTCTCCATCTTCCTTTTCTTTGTTGAGAAGTTGTATGAGATCTATGGTAAAAGCATCTTCTTTTTCTTTCGAAAAATCTTTAAGTGGGATTTCTTGTTTTGATTCTTGAAGAATTTCTTGCTCGATCTCTTCTATTGTCCCAAGCTTCATAGTTATTTCTTGTGTTGATTTTGACTGCAGCTTTGCTGTGTTCTTTAATACAAAATAAGCCCCTTGTAAATGTTCCATAATCTCTTTAAAGTTCAGATCAGCAGTCTTTCCATCAATCTCTCCTTTCACACGGAGGGTTACAATTGCATCTTTCGTGTCTTTCTTTTTTATTTCTTCAATTATTTTTGCTGTGGCTTGTTCAGGACTGAGATTTGATACATCGAGACTAAATGTAACCACTTCTTTTAATCTAATGGGAACATAGTTCCATTCTGTTTTTTCATTGACAAAGTAGACACCGCCGTTCTGCCACTCTTCCATTTCTTTGAAGTTGTTTGGAAAGAGTGCGCCGGGAAAAGTGAGGACTCCTTGCCCGAAATTCTTTTGGAAAATGTAGTGCACATGCCCGCCTGCGTAATAATGGAAGTTGTTGGGCAGTGTCGCAAGGGCTGCACCTGGCATATCTTCGAGACCCTGCGGTTTGAATTCATTGATAGCAGTGTGGAACATAAAAATTTTGAAGCCTTGTTCTTCTTCGAGACTTTTTGTGTTTAGTGTTTCATAGTCACTGATTTCTAAGCCTCCTTTCTTTCCGAGCATGCCTGTAATTTTTGCTCCAGATTTATCTTCAGTGAATTTTAATGTGCCATCTTCATTGAACTGCATGACATTCATAATGAGCCCTGCTTTTTCGAGAACATCTAACATAGTTTTTCCACTAGGAGAGTAATCGTGAGAGCCTGCAATCATATAGACCGGAATGTTTTTATCTTTGAGTTTTTTTAATTCAGAAGTGCATTCTTTTATATAGTCTATCTGTGGCAGGGCTGTGTTGAAAAGGTCTCCAGAGATGAGAAGGAAGTCAACTTGCTTTTCAATGACCAAAGCAATTGCACGCTTAAAACATTGCATATTCAAATCTTTGAGTTTTTCCTCTTTCCATCCACCTACATGGCAATCTGAGAAATGTGCGAAGAGCATTTCTTTGTTTGGAGAAAGAATACTTAAAAGAATTGCTATGCTTGAGTACCAGTTAAAAAAATAAAAGGTGGAGCAGCGAACCGAGTTTCCCGCATTTAATGCAGTACAGCAACGGAACGTCGGCCTATTTCACTTCTGTGTTCGAAATGGGAACAGGTGGTACCAGGCCACTATGGCCGCTCACAGCTTAGAGAATTAATCTGGCATTTATAAAGCTTTTGGCTTTTCTTCTTTGAAGCATTCCTCTCGAATCCCACATATTTTGCACTTCCATTCATCTTTGGTTTTTTCAGGAAGTTCCTTTTGTGTGAGAAGTATGTGGACTCGGTCTATCAATGCTATAATTTCATCTTTGAGAAAAGGATTCATGGTGATTTTTCTGCGTTCGTTGATCGCTTTATAGTCGATAAAGCCTTCCTTAATTTCTTTGCCATAATGTTCGCTGAGAAGAAGCATGTAGGCACCAAGCTGCACCATGTTATCTTTCCAGACTCCATCTTTAGGTGCTTTTCCTGTTTTTATTTCCACAGGAGTGAAATCTTTTTCCAGTTCTAGTTTATCCACTACACCAACCAAGCGAAGATTTTCTGAAACAATTCTTAGCTCAGATACTGCTTTGGGAAGTGCTAACCAAAGCTGTTCTCCATAACAATTTTTTTCCTGTGCAAATTGAAAAAAGAAAGAACTTTGTTCTTTTGCTTCTTCTAAAAAAAATGGCCAGAGTTCCTGATAGAGTTCAAGCATTTTTAGCTTCTGTGCTTCTAAGTCCGATTTTGCTCTCTGAATGCAGAACATTAATGTTTTATAGTATACTCGACGAAAACGCATTTCTAATTCTTCCAGAGATTCTTTTGCAGTAAAATCCAGAATAATATTTTTGTTCTCTCTTCCTACCAAATCATAGACTTGATGCTTAATGGTTCCTTTGATTGTTTTTTCTTTTGGTTTTTCACGAATTCTTAAGACTTTTGTAAAGTATAATTTTCTCGAACAATACATGTACGAAGTAAGGTCTGTGACACTAATCATAGTTTTAAGAATAAAAGCTCTTTCTTAAGCTTTGTTGTAATACCAGGTTGATCTTTCTTGATTATAGGTAAAATCATTTCTTTGAAGTACTACAGCTGCGGCTGCATAGACTACATTTTCGTATTCTTCTACTGATTCTCTAAATCTATCGCTCGCAGGAAGATTGTAAATGAGAGACATCAAGGAAACTTCTCCTCTTTGTTTCCAGATTCTTAAAAGATGAGAAAAGTTATTTTCTATTGCTTTTTCTAGCAATGATTCTACTTTTTCTGCAGTTTCTGTTCCTTCAAGTGTTATCTCTGGAGAAACTATCTGCAGTGCTCTCCTTGCTGTATTATCATCAAATGTCATATTATACATTCGAATAGAGCCTCTTTATAAAGGCTTGGTTTCAGGCTTTTTCAACTCTTTTTTGGGCTTCTGCCGAGCCTCTGCTTCTCTTGCTCTGCGTTCTGTTTGGACTGCACAATTCACAGGGTTTTTGTACCTTGCACAGACTGCAGGAGGACAAGCTAGGCCCATATCCTGATAATATGCTTTATTTGAGCAGTTTGGCGGCAAAATATGCTCTTTCTGTTTTTTGTGCCAGGAAAGCTGTCCAAGAATGTAGGAAGGAGGTAGAGGACTAGGCTGTTTGCTATTCCAGTCTAGAAGGCGCTTTTTTATATCTTCTTCTCTCCAGCCCATGTGGTTTAGGAAATTTACTAAAACAAATAATGCACGCTTTTTTCCATCTGCGAGGTTATTGGAAAGCATTTTCTTTATGCATTCAGGGAAATAGGCCTCGATTATTGCGGACTTGGGAAGATAATATTCTTGTTTTTCTGCTGCTATACTATCTGGACCTGTCTTTGCATGGGCTTTCCCCCACCAATCGAATGCTTGGATAATGAGGCTTTTTGCATCGCCTTTTACTTTTTCTCTTTCCAAGAAGGGAAGAATTTTTTTTACATTCTTTGGCTCTGCTTCTCGTTTGTCAAAATCGAGAATATGATTTAGAAGTATGGGAATAGAAACTAATCCTGATTTTTCATGCATGGAGAATGGTGCACGAAATAAATGCCTGTTTGAAATAAGCACTGTGTCTATTTCTATGAGCGAAAAGGGATCAAATTTGTTGTCTTTCATTATCTCTGCTCTTTTTTTGCCTGTCTTTTGGCAAATTGTGGCGATGTCTTCTTTCTCTAAAATTTTATTTGTGAGCATTTCACGAATCATATTTTCTAGGTATGCAGTAATTATTCTTGGGCCTTCAGGAAAAAGATTTTTTGTTTTTATTCCATTCACTTCATCAGGGAATGCTTCAAAGGGAACAAGAATATGCCAGCCTTTTCCTCCAGAGAATTTTATAGAAATACTTTTAACATCATGAAATTTGAGGGCTTCAACAAGGTAGTATGCAGTCCATTTTGCATAATCCCAATAAGGGGTGTCTATGTCTAAACAATTATGTGAAAAAATTCCATCACCTTGAAGAAAATTATGATTCTTTTCTGTTTGGATATCATAGAGAAGCCCTTTATAGGAAAACTCTTCAATTTTCTTACAACGAATGGGAAAAACATTGCTCTTCATAATCTTAGATAGATGTGAATTTGCGGCTATTTTTGCTAGTTTTTCATTTACCCTTGCCTTAGTGCGTATAGCTCTAAGAAAGTTAACTCTTTGAACTTCATTTTTTAGATATTTATAGGTAACTTTAGTTTTATCAAAAAATGGAGGATACTTTTCATGTAATGAAGGATGATTTATAATCTTTCTAGTGAGATATAATCTTTTTCTTAAGAATATCTCTGGGCAAGATTGATATAACAAGGATATATCTTTTTCTCCACAAATAGCAAGGATATTCCTTTTATGCTTACCTTTACCTCCTTTTTGAGGAGGGAGATCTTTTCTTATCTTATAATTTATGCCTTTGATTTGGAGTAATAAAGATATTCCTTCTATTAGATCCTTGCTCACACTTATAACGCTAAAGGTAAGGCTTTTTCCATTGGAGTCTAGTCTTGAATGCCCACCTCCAACAAAATAACCCTCAAGTAAACCATCTATAAAAGAGGTATTTGCGTTGAATATCCATGAAGGAATTTTTTTGTGGTATGCTAATTTCCCAAGAGCCAATATGTCTACAAATATTGTATCTAATAATTTGCTATTTATCCTCACACGAATGCCATTTTCTTGATTTTGCTCTATACAAGATTCTGCTAGGAAATGTGTAGAAAAAGTTTTATTAATTATCGAAATTATTCTTTCAGCTATATCTCTTTCTTTAAGATGCAATGCAAATTCTATACGAGTTCCTCCTGATGCTGCCTCAGCAAGATATATACCTACTAAGAACCCAAAATCCCTCGTCAAGTCTATTCTAGAAGGTATAAAATTCTTACAATGCCTCATTCCTATGCTAAGGTTTTGCTTTTTTATTGAAAGAGGAAAAAAATTAATAGGTATTCCCCGCTTACCAAGATACTTTGATATTGTTGATTTTATTTGCAGCTTATTATTTTTGTTGTTTTTAATTAAAAATTTGTTCACTAAGATTGTTTTCCCAACCATATAAGAAAATCTTTCCTTCTTTTTGTAAATTTCATCTAATAGGTTATATTCTTGGGATTTGAATTGAGAAGGGATTTTTGTGCTTATAATAAGATAATCTTCAGAAGTTATTCTCTTTGCAACTTTTTCTTTCATTCCTTCCTTTGTGAAAACCAGTAAAGGATGATCTTCGCTTACCCATGCTATTCTCCCATCTTCGACTGTTAATTTAAATACTTTTTCTTGGGGTCTTTTCTCTCGTATATAGAATTTTGTAACTTTCTCAAGTTGGATTTTATAATCTTTAGGGTTAAGGCTTAGAATTTTTATGTCTTTATTTAAAAGATACTCCCCTTCCCCTATTTGTTTGCCTTTAAATTTATTTAAATAATCAATTTGAACCTGTTTAAGGTGGCCATCTTCAATAATATGAATCTTCTCAAAATCAGGAAGGCAAAGATCCCAACCTTTTCTATTTTCATCAAGATCTTTCTTTGCCATGCCTGGCTTGAGATCCAAAGGACTATTCCAGCGCTCTTCAGATATGTGAAAGGATGTCGCACCTTTTTTTGCCATCTCTAGAATATCCCCTGGATACTGAATAATATCCGGCCTTCTGCCGAATCCTTGATTATATCGAGGGGCGACTTCTCTATCTTCACAAATAGAAAGTATTGCTTCCTGTATCTCTTTTCTCGAATAGAACTCTAGGAATGCATCCATGCATCTGTAGAACAGAAGTTACTATTTAAAGATTTATTTACTCTTTTTCCGGAGAATTTGCGGCTTGGGACATCTGGAGAAACTGGAACTGCTGTGACACGTGCGCCAACTCTTCGTTCATGGATGCTTCAATTGCTGTAAGCTCCTGCAGCTGCTTTCCTATGAGATCCTCTGCTGAAGAAATATCTTTTTCTACTGCGATTTGCGCGCCTACATTGAGAATGATTGTTTTATTTTCGGATACTTTTGCTTTTGTAAAAACCCCTGCACCTAGAGGAATAAGAAGCTCATGACCATTTTTGGTTTTTTTCATTTCTGCAATTGCTTCGGATACTTGCTCGAGTTCCTGCTTTTGCTGGCGAAGCATGTGAAGCTGCTGTCGGATCTGCTGTATTGTCTGCTGTAATTCCTGCAACTGAAAATCTGGCTGTGCGTCCATTATGCTTTCTTCGCCTTGGGAGCTTTTTCTTTCGCTACTACTTTTTCTTTAGGAGCTTTTTCCTTTTTTGGCTTTGCTTTCTCTTCTGTAGCTGTCTTTATTTTTATTTTTCTTGGGCGAGAAGCTTTTTCTTTTTTCTCTTTCTTTTTCTTCTCTTCTTTTATTCCAAGTGCTTTAAGAACATCAGCATGGGAAGCATTTTTCTTTATTTCAATTTTTTTGCCCATTGGCTCTATGTGGCGAATGTTGCATTTTCTTCTTCGTACTTCACCATCAATAAGAACGTAGGGTCCTTCTAGAATATCAATAATGACTGCTGTCTTTCCGGCATCTCTGCCTGCTATTTTCATACATATTGTTCCAATTTCTAACATTTTTGTTTTCTCCTTCTTGTCTTATCTGCTTTATGTCGCCATACAAGCTTCTTTTGCCACAACAAGAGATTATGCTCGAGCCTTTGCAATCATTTTGTTACGCATACAGCGAGAACAAAGGACACCACCATATGGTCTTTCAGGCCTTTTCTTTGTCTTAGGAATATTCTGCATCACTACAGCCCTTGCTCTTGGGACACCATGCAGCTCTTTTCCACATTCTCCACATTGCGCCTTTGCAGGATTTCTCTTTTTGTAGTGTGTTACAACCTTATTTGAGAGCTTTACTTGCACTCTTCGAAAAGTTCGATTCTTATGCTTTAATTCCATGGATAAGGAGAAAAAATAGGTCTTTATAAAGCTTTCTTTCGACTTTGAAGAAAATACTATTCAGAAGTGCTATGAATACTTCTAAGAACTTCCTTCTTCAATGGTTCGAATAGGCTTTTTGCCAGGGCTTTTATCTCTTTGGCTTCATCTAAGCTTGGCCTATATCCATAATAATTAATATTATGCCTTAATCTCCGCAAGTTGTCTATGAGCAACAAGGGTCTTTCTGTTTTTACTTTTAAGTTCATAAGTTCTTGAATAGGCTTGAGATGATCCTCTGATTCAATCCCTTTTGCAACCAGCAGAGAATCCCCCAACATTCTAAAGCATTCATAAATATTTCTTATAATTGTCGAACTTGAGTCTTCTGAAAGTGTTAAAGTATTGGTGTATTTTAGATCTCTTTCTGATGCTTGTAATATACTCAGAGCATTTTTTTTGTCCGGACGTTTATATCTCATGTTCTCACCTCTAAAAAGCCTTCTAATACAATACCATTTGCAATATTTGAGAATAAATTAATATCTATTTTATTTCTTGAAAATATATGAACATTCACTGGAACATCCCTTCTGTATCCAAACTCGGATATTTTTCCCAAGTGTATTATTTTTAAATCCGTATTTCCTGCTATTTCTACAGCTATATCAATATCACTTTTATCATTATCATCACCTTTTCTATAGCTTCCAAAAAGAATTGCTACCTTAGGATTTCCTACTAAATTTAAAATATCCTCTCTTAATCCCCCTAAGTATGTATCAAAAACCATATTTAAATTAAAAACTATTTTTTTGGTACGATTAAACTCATGACTTTGATTACAAGTTATAATCCAAGTTTTTCCATAAATCTTTTTATCTAAAAATCTCTCTTTTTCCAGGCTATTTACAATCTTTTTTGCAGTGGTTTTAGAAATTTGTGTGGCTGCGCTGAGATCATTAAGTCCAATAGGTGTATTTGGAAAGGAGAAAAACCAGTAGAGTATTTTTTGATATGCTTCATTTAACTCTATTAATTTGACATTATCTAATTTTTTTGTATTCATTCTGAGACTTGGTACTACTAAGAGCTATATAAACTTTTTGGTTACTAATAGGTATTTATTAGAACCTAATGAGTTTTTATAGAACCATAACTTTCTCGGAAAGATTTATAATTCTAGTACTAGTCATGTCTTCTATGGGCATCGCTGAAGTTGAAGGGATACATGCATTTTTTTCTCAATATAGAATTTCTGTCACTTATTTAGAGCATGAGGCTGTTGTTACAAGTGAAGATGCTGCACGCACGAGAGGTTTTGCACTGAAACAAGGCATTAAAGCAATTGTGCTCACTAATGGCAATGACTGGCTTGTTGTGGATGTTTCTGCAGACAAAAAAGTTAATATGAAAGCTGTTGCAGAAAAAAAAGGATGGTCAAAAGGCAAAATCAGAATGGCTACAGCAGAAGAAGTGATGGAGAAAACCGGCTGTGAGATTGGTGCTGTTCCTCCTTTTGGGCATAAAGAAAGTATTCCTCTGTTTGTGGATGTTGGTATTTTTGAAAATACTGAAAGTACTTTTAATATTGGGCTTCGAACGCATTCTGTAAAATTGAAAACAGCTGATGTGAAAAAAGTTTTTGATATTCTTCATGCAGAAATAGGAAGTTTTAGTTCTTAATGCACTTTGAGTAATTTTCTCAAGAGAATACTAAAGAGTATTGAACTCACGATGTATATCCATATCCAGCCAAGACCAAAAAGTACAGGAGGGTTTCCTATAGAAGTATAATAAGTTCTCATCCAGCCGAATATAATTAATATAGGAATGAATGTTATCAATGTCGGCTTCAAGCTGTGCATAAATTGTTTCATTGTTTTTTCCCATGCACGCTTTTGAAGATCCATTATTTTATCAGGATAGTTTTTGAATTCTTTCATTTCTTTCTGAATTTGTTTTATTTCGTCTTTCAGCTCTTTCATCATTTTCTGATCGGTAGCAAATTTATAGACCAAAGTAATGACTACTGTAAGAAGAAAACTCAGGAGAAGAATGTTCCATGGTGCTGGTATGCCCATTAATGGACCAAGGATGGGATCTAAGAATGATGTAAAGCTCATTGATTTAGAAGAAGAGTTTTTATTTATAAGCTTTGCTTATTGCTTCCCCATCATCTTTGCAAGCGCTGGGTGCATATCCATCATGTGCTGGTTTGCAATTTCTTCATACAACTTATAGACGATCATCACTGCAAGAAGAAGACCTGTTCCTCTCGTTAATGCACCCATGAGGTCTGCACCAGCTGCAAGGAAACCGACTGTTGCTCCACCCATAACTGTCAATGGGAAAATGTATCTACTGAGAATTGCTTCAAGCACTCTTTGGTCTCTTCTAAATCCAGGAATCTGCAGTCCTGAGGCAAGCATTTGTTTTGCCTGGCTTGATGCATCCATTCCAGAGGTCTGCACCCAGAAAATTCCAAAGACAATGGAGCCTATGATCATGAATGCCATATAGACTGCTGCATAGCCAAAGCTTACTGCTGTTACATTTCCTGTAATAATATTTTGCACAATATTTTGCGGGGTAACCCAAAGGACAAAGCCAGATATTGGTGTTGATCCGGAGTATAATCCTAACAAGGGATGCCCCCATTTTTCTAAAAGCCTTGCCCACAACTGAACATTTGCAAGCAGTGCTGCGATGAGAATCACAGGAATGTTTGATGTGTACAAGAATTGCAATGGCCAGCGAATTCCATGCCCACGAATTCTTCCAAAGGATAAAGGAATTTCTACTTTCATTGATTGCAAGTAAACTGCAAGGAAGAAGATGAGCAGCGTTGCGATTATGGCTGCGAATGCCAATGCTGCACCTGTTGGGTTCTGGCTTGCAAGCGATTCTATGAGAACCCATACTTTCCCGACGGGCGCCTGTGAGCTTCCAAATGCCCATGCCCCTGCAGTTGTTAATGGACTAAATGCTCTGATCACTACTTCTGATGCAACTCCTGCTGCGATGAAGAGTGAAATTCCTGAACCAAAACCCCACTTGCTGATAATTTCATCCATGAACATGATGAGTATACCACCAATAACGAGCTGCAAAATAAGGATGAGCTGCATGGTTCTAAATTGTGTTGGGTCTAGTGCGAGTGAAGGTGAGAGACCACCCATAAAAACATAAATGCCTGCTTCAAAGAGAATGAAAAATAAAGATAATATTTTCTGTATGCCTTGGAATTTTTTCTTTCCTTCATGTGTTGTTAAATCAAATTTTACCAGCCCAGATCCATTCAAGAGCTGGAGGACGATAGAACCCGTTACGAGTGGTCCAATTCCAAGAGAAATTATTGAACCAAAACTTGCTCCAAGGATAATGGATAAGAATTCAAATTGTGAAAGAGAGTTTTCTCCGAGGCCATATAAAGGAATGAGACCTAAGAGGAAGAATGCGACGAGAATGATTAATGTCCATTTTAATTTATCTTTGAAGGCTAGTTTCTTTTGCAGAGGCGCTTTTACCTCTGGAAGGTTCATTAAAATTGTATCCATCAAAGACATCTGTTTCGCTCTCCCTATTCTTCACTGAGAATAACTTGGCCGCCAGCATTTTTAACCTTTTCTATTGCACTCTCAGAAGCCATTGCGACTGTGATTTTTAATGCTGAATGAATATTTCCAGTTGCCAATAATTTTTGATAGCCAAAATCTTCTAAGTTGATTTCTTTGAGAGCATTTTTTTCTGCAAGGACTGCTACATCTTTTAGGTTGATAGCCTTGTACGCTTTTGCTCCAGGAACAACGAAACCATGCCTTCCAAAGTAGCTGTTTCCGTAGAGGTTTATGATTGTTGGCTTTTTTGTGTCTGCTCTTTTTCCTGTCCCAGCCATTCCTTTTCCACCATGAGAACCTTTTCCTCTGTGTTTCTTTTTACTGCCCCATCCATGAGTCATAGAACCACGAAATCCTTTGGTTTTTCTTTTTGGTGTTGTTCGTTTCATTTTAGAGCATCCTCTTGATGAGATCATTTATTCTTTCTTTTCTGTATCCTAAGGATCCACCCATGCTAAATGGTTTCTTTATTCCTGCACGTTCGAATCCTTTTATTGGGGGGTTTAATCTAAAGTAGAGTTTCAGACCAGGGACATCTTTTAATTTTCTCTTGCAACTAAATACTTCAGCAATAAAAGTTTTTATGTCTGTTTTTGTATGTGTTTTTACATACTCTTCAGTCAATGGTTTATTCCCTGCAACTCTTGCTCGCTTTGTAAAAAGCAACATAAGGGTATCATGGTCGATTTCTCCCCATGTTATGTAGTCCTTTGCTTTTTTAATCATTCCAAGATATTGTGGATTATTAGGGATAATGACACAGCCATTTTGTTTATAGAGGCGCATCATTGAGAGAGTGTCACTTACCTTTTTGTTTACTCCAGTTTTTCCACGAATCCTAATGACAGCTATATTTTTATTCATTCCTTCCTCCAACTATGCCCAAAGTTTTGACATGCGTCGGTTTGACTTTCATTTTACTTAATTGTTTTAATGCTGCAAAGCAAGCATAGACAACATTTAATTTTGTTCTTGTCTGGCCACGAGCTTTGCCATAGAGATCCTTGATGCCTGCAAAACGCAATATTTTCTGACACTCTTTTTCTGTACAGAGTTTTACTCCTTTTGGAGCAGGCATAAGTGTGAATTCAGCTGAACTGGATTTTCCTGAAACAGTAAATGGAATAGAATGCGGTTGACCACAGCCACATTCCCATGAACCACAGCCTCTCTTGATCTTTATGATATTGAGTTTTGCTTTTCTGGTTGCTTTTTCTCTCGCTGGAACAGTTTCTTTTGCTTTTCCAAAGCCAATTCCTACGTATCCATTTCCGTCGCCACATACTGCGATAGTTGCAAAGGATGCTTTGTTTCCTTCTTTGGATTTTTTCTGTGTCTGTCTCCAGATGCTTCGCTTTCCTCCACCGAATTTTCCTTTTGACTGGCCAACTTCAAGAAGGTCAACTTTTAGGTTTGGCAAGAGCATATCAACTATCCCAGGCTCCAAAATCTGCAAGCCTCTATCGAGGATTTCATCTATGGTAGCTATTTCTCCACTCTTTACTCTCTTTCCAAGCTCTGTCTTTGGTTTCCATGCTTCTCTATCAAAACCTTTTTCCTTGGAAATTCCACTTTCTGATTGGTCATGAAACCTGTCTTTCTTCTTTTTTACTACCATTTATTTCACCTTTTGGATGTTTGCTTTTACTGCTTCAAATTCTTTGCTTACATCCTCTGAAATATGCTTTCCTTTAATTCTCTCCTCGTTAGGAAAGATTTTAGGATCGTGAGGGACTTGCAGTCCTGCGTCTACTACTCCTTTGAGAACAGCAAAGGTAATTGTTCCTTGTCTTGTTGCATAAAGACCCTGATCAAGGATAGCTTCTGCAACTTTGTGCTGCTTTGCTTTTGTTCCAAAGAGATACCCTACAAGATATGCTGCAGGAGTATTTCTTCCATAGCCTTTCCAGCCATATTTTTTAAGATCTTTACTTGTTGTAGAAAAGAGAGTTTTATCTCCATCCTTTTCATACTGCACTGCTTGAACAAGAATATTTCTTAATGTTCTTCTTACCACTACACGAATCTTTCCTGACTTTAAGAGCTCCAAACGCTTCTTGTAGTTCGTGTTTCCTTCACGTTTTCTTCTGTAAGGTAATAGTTTTATTTTTTTCATTTCTTTTCCTGACCAAGCTTATGCTCAATTAAGTATAATTTGATGTGTCTTTTGTTTCTGAAATATCCCCCCTTTACTTTGGAGTAAAGGTTTCTGTATGTTAAGACTGTAATGTGATCTTTTACTCGAAGCTCTTTAATGAACGCTCTCTGTCCTCTTACTGTAATCATCCATGCTTCTTTTCTCCCTAATCGTGATGTACTTGTTCCTTTTTTTGTTCCTGGTCCTTTCTGGCGACCTTTTCTTCTTTGTACAAGCCTTTTCCTTGCACGAACACGTGAACTGTGCAGTTCTGGTTTTCTTTGGATTACTTTTTTCTTGATAAGACTGCGAATATCATGCTTTGTAATTGCTTCTTTGACTTCGGAGATACGATCTGCATTGAACCAGACTTTGCTCTTTCCCACACCGAGCATCTTTGCACTCATTTCTCTTTGGTTAGATATGTTCATTGTTTTTTCTCCAAGACCTTGATTTTATCGCTCTTTTCTCCTTTCTTTGTTTCTTCTTTTCCTTCTTCTGCAGGAGTTTCTTTCTTTTCTTCTTCTTTTGTTTCTTTTGCTTTCTTCAAACTTTCTTCTTTTGATTTCTTTTTCTTTTCCTCAGACTCTTTCTGCTTCTTTTTCTTCAAAGCAAGAGTATCTTCTACTTTTTTGACGAAAGCCTCAGGTGCTTTTAATCGTGAAATTGGATATTTCTTTTCTAAACATACTTTTAATATTGCAACTTTTTTCTTTGCTCCAACATGTGCGATAACCACAATCTCTGTTTTTGGATCAAAATGAGCCAAGTCTTTGAGGTTATTTACCATGTGTGGCACAAGACCTTCTCTAGTCAATCCTCTTACGAGACGCGGAGAGGCATAGCCTGGAGAGGGCATAACTCTTCTTCCACGCATTTTTAATCTAATCTTTGAGTGCAAACCATTTGGTTTTCTCCATTTCTTTTCAAGGCTCTTATTTCTATGAGCATCCTGTCTCAGGAAGGTTGGCTTCTTTGCATTGATTGCTTTTCTCAATTCTAAAAGGGATTTTAGGTTGACCATTAAAACACTTTGTCTCCTTTTTTGATGATCCATATCCCATCCTGAAATATCCTTCTATCCTTGTTCGTTATTCTTGTGCACTGCTCGAAATTTGCTGCAGTTTGACCAGCAATTTCTTTATCTGGTGACGTGATTAAAATCACATCCCCTTCAATTTTTACTTCAGCATTGGGCAAGATTACTGCTGTTCTTGGAACTTTTTCTCCAAGGAAATTCTTTACGATAAGATTTTTTCCTTCAACTGTTACAGTCATAGGAAAGTGACTTGCGCAAATTTTTAATTTGTATTCGTATGGCTCTTGAACGCCTTTGAACATATTTCTTATGTGTGATCGGAATGTATTGATTATTTTCTTTTCTCTCTTTGTGAATCTTTTAGGGTGGATTACTATTTTTCCTTCTTCTTTTTTTAACTCAACTGTAGGATGGAAAAGCCTTTTACTAATTTCATTTTTATTTTTCTTTACTGTGAAATTCTCAGCTAGTTCAACCTCAACACCTTGAGGAATGATTATCTCCTTCCTCAGTCTTTTTTCTTCTATCATTTTAGTATATGTAAGCTAAGAGCTTCCCCCCAATATTTTTTTCTTTTGCTTGAATTTGTGTCATAATCCCTTGTGAAGTGGACACAATCATAAGCCCAAAATCTTTGGATAGAAGGAATCTTTTTTCGAACTTATCATATTCCTCCATTCTTGCAGAGAATCTTGGTTTGATTGCTCCACATTTGTTAATTCCACCTATAAGATTTATTTCAAAGTATCCCCCTTTTCCATCGTCAACAATAGTGTATTCTCCTATGTAATGATTTTCCTTCATTATATCAAATACTGCTTTTGTGATCTTAGATATAGGTTTCACTATACAAGAGGGTTTTCCAACTTTCTCTGCATTGAGTATATTGCTCAAAGCTGCTGCCAAAGTATCGTTCATTGCCATTTTAGTAGTATTTCCTGAATCCTAATTTTGTTGCATTATCTCTAAAGCATTGTCTGCAAATGTCGAGTTTATATTTTTGTATATGAGCACCCAACCTTCCGCAAATTTTACAGGGTTTAGAGTTTATTCCAAACTTTCTTGGTTTTGGAGCATTATGTTTTATGAATTTTTTCATTACCACAGGCTTATTCTTTAACTGTTTGAAAACCTTTTTGTAGTTGCCTGCTGTCATTATTCTTCCTCCTCTTTTTCGAGCACATTAATGCCTAATTGTTTTTTTGCAAAGTCAATTGCTTCTTGTTTTGAAATAGCATGTCTTTGTGGGATAGATCTTTTCTTCAGACCTCTTCTCTTTATTCTGAAGCCTTTTCTTTGAAGTGTTACTGCAACTTCAAATCCAATAATTCCCACCTCTGGAATGTAGTTTAATGTTGAAACATCTAAGTATTCTTTTATCCCAAAGGAAAAGTTTCCATAATTATCAAATGAACGGGCAGCAAGAGATTTGTCTTTTGCAGCTAAGAGTATAGTGAGCATCTGATTTGCTTTTTCCCCCCTTAATGTTGCTTTACATCCAATAACCAAGTTTGGTCTTAAACCCCATGTAGGAATTCTTTTCTTTGTAATCGTTTCTGAAGGTTTCAAACCAGTAAGTTTGTTGAGTAAGATTTTTGCTTTTTCTAACTCAGGTCCAGGTTTTCCTGTACCTATGTTCATAGTAAGCTTCTCTACTTCGATTTCTTTCATTTTATTCATTGCTCAAGTGTTCGCAGCTTTCCGATTGCAAGTGCATATCGTTTTGCTGTTTCGAATATCTCTCCATCAGTTTTTATGATAATATTTTTATCTTTAAATTCCTCTACTGTAGCCACTACCCCTCTCTTTGTTCCACCAGTCATATATACTCTCATTCCTTTTCCTAGAGTAAGGTGTTCTTTGATTTTTCCATCTTTGAAGGATAGAAATAAAGTGTCTCCTGTTGCATATGCATTCTTATCGAGGATTATATTTGAACCATCAGTATTGTTCAGTTGAATCTTTCCATATGCAATAACGGACTTATCTTTTATTCTTACAACTCTCAGATCGCTTTCTTCTTCTTTCAATGCAAGAAGTTGGAATTTTCCTAATGTGTTGTAGAATACCCTGTAGTATTCATTTAGACTTGGTATTGAAATTATATCCAATAACCCTATTGGGAAGGTGTGATCTTTTTGTAGCTTTCCATTTACCAGGATTTTTCCATCATTTAATATTTTTTTAACTTCTTTTCTTGTACGAGCGTACTTGAGTATGTTTGTAAGCACCAAGGACAATGATGTCGATTCCTTTAATGAGTGAGGACCTGCACTAGGGCGGGTTACAAATTTTATTCCTTTCCTCTTTAGAGGCCAACTCTTTGGTGCATTCAAGCGAGATAAGTGATTTTTGACCATTCTATTTTTTCTCCTGTTTCTTTTCTTTCTTTGCTTTACCCTTGACCTTTCTTCGTTTATCCGCAAGGTCTAATTCTGTAATCATAAGGTTACTTGGATGTATTGGAACAAATGCTTTGCTTCCATCTTTCTTGATCGTCTCTATCCCCTCGATGTATACCTTTTGATTTTTAATGAGGACTTTATTAACCTTTCCAGTTTTCTTTCTGAATTGACCAGCAAGTATCTTTACCTGGTCTCCTTTTCTTAGTGTTGTTGCTCTTGTTTCATGCTTTTTTCTCAACTCTGGGCTGAGATGTGCAGATAGGAGATTATGTTTTATGTGGAGTGGAGCATTGTATTTGTATTTTCTCTGCTTTGCAGGACGAATGCTTGCGTTCCAACTTTTTGACCATTCATTTTTCATTTTTTATACCACTGCGCTGGATACTTTTGAGATACCAGGCCATCTTTCTGCAGCTTCTTTTGCAACTGCACCTTTGAAAATTGTTCCTTTCGGAGTTCCTTTATCATCTTTTAATACAATGACAGCATTATCTTCAAACTTAATTCTTGTGCCATTTGGGCGTCTGTATTCTTTTTTCTGGCGAACTACAATTGCGGAGACTACTTGTTTTCTCATTTCTGGTTTTCCTTTTATTACGGATGCTTTGATGAGATCACCAACCCCTGCTGAAGCAATTCTTCTTCTCACTGTTTTGTGCCCTTTAACACTAATAATTTTTACAACTTTTGCTCCAGAGTTATCACAAGTAGGAACTTCTGCACCTACTGGCAGTCCTCTTACTTTGAATCCGCTTAATGCTTTCATTTGTTAATCCCCACCACTACAAAATTCTTTGTTTTACTTATTGGTCTTGTCTCAATTATTGTTACTTCATCGCCAATATTTGCATCGATGCAACTAGGATTATGTGCTTTTACTCGGGATCTCTTTTTTGTATATCTCTCGAATTTTGGAAGGAATACTATTCTTGCCCACTCTACATTTACAGTTTTATGAGGATTTTTTTTAATTATTCTTCCTACAAATGTTTTTCCGTGCAGTTGAATGTCTCCATGGAAAGGGCAATGTTTATCTTCACAGTGTTTACTAGGTGAAACTATTCCCATTCCAACATTCTTTGTTTTTGTTTTCATTTTTTTATTCGGTCTTCTGGTCTTCCAACCAAAATATCTCCTTTGATTATGATTTCTTGGCCGTCAAGGTTCACTTTAAAGTCTGCTCCTTTTTTCAAAACAGATTTTTCTCCATTCTTTGTTTTAATTCTCAAAGTTGATTTCGTCTCATCGACAATTTCCCCTTCGAGACCTTGAAGGCTTTTGTTTTGTGCATCAACCACCACAACCCAGAGGCCAATCAGTTCATGGCGTGAGATGTTTTTTGGTGATCTCATCTTGTTTCATTCACGAGGGTTATTGAACTTGATGAAAATCCTTCCTCGATGATGTATTTTTTTGCTTTCTCGAGGTGATCTCCTTGAAGTTCAATGACTTTATCCTTTGAGGTTCCTCCGCAAGCAAGCTTTGATTTGAGTTTCTTTGAAAGCTCTTTGATGTTGATGGTCTTGTCATCGATGCCTGAAATAACTGTTATCAGTTTTCCAAACCTTCGCTTAACGAGCTTTATCTCAATTTTCTGCTCCTCTTTTGCTATTGATTCGCAAACACAGAGTTCTTGAGGTAAACCACATTTAGAGCAAATTTCACTCATTGCTTTTCTTGCCAGCCTCCGTGATCATTGTTAATATCCTTGCTACAGTTTTTTTAACATTTTTAACATTTCCAGGATTTTCTGGGATGGTACCTGCGGCTACTTGAGCATTTATTTTAACAAGGTCTTTCCTTACTTCCATGAGCTTTTTCTCGAGCTCTTCTTTATTCATTTTCCGGAGTTCACTATTCTTGATCTTCATTTTCTTTCGTTTTTGCTTCTTCTTTTTTTACTTTTTTAGGAGCAGATTTTTTCTTTACTACTTTCTTTTTAGGTTTTTCTTCTGCTTCTGCAGGAGCTTCAGTGACTGCTTCTGTTTTTATCTCTTCAACTTGAATTGTTTGAGGTTTCTGTTCAATGAGATTTATTCTATCTGGAAGGGCAGTATTTGGTGGAAGGATTTTTACTTTTACTCCCACACTTCCAGAATTTAAGTTTGCTGTCGCCTCCCCATATGCAACTTTTGACATGGAGATATCTCCAGATTTTTTTAAGTATCCTGCATAAAATCTCCAAGATTTCGCACGTGCACCAGGAAGACCTCTTCCACCTATCACAATTTCTGAACCCATTGCGCCTGCATCAATAATTCTTTGAAGAGTTTTATATCCTACAGATTTGAATCTTTTTGGGCCAAATCTTTCAAGAACAGTTACAATCTGTTCTGCCATAGTTTGTGCATCAAGACTTGGATTTCCTATTTCAGCAACTTCAATTTGAGGATTCTCCATTTTGAATCTCATTTTGAATACACGAGTAAGATCTTTGATATTTTCTCCACCTTTTCCTACGATGAGACCTGGGCGAGCAGTATAGATGATTATTCTTTCACCAAGAGGGGTTCTTTTTATTTCAAAGGAACTGTATTTTCCTGGTCCTAGTTCTTTATAGAGATATTGATTTACCAGGTACTCTTTCATTTTTTCCGCAACAAATTTTCGCTCAATCAT
This sequence comes from Candidatus Woesearchaeota archaeon, assembly GCA_016235495.1. GTDB lineage: Archaea > Nanobdellota > Nanobdellia > SCGC-AAA011-G17 > GW2011-AR17 > JAGVZZ01. The sequence continues at coordinate 28,278 of JACRKH010000021.1, read as the reverse complement.
TTGGTCTTCTTCTCTCCCTTCTTTGTTTTATTTTGTTCTTTCTTCTCAGCACTCTTTTTCTCTTTTTCTGCAAGGATTACTACAAAGTGTGTTCGTTTTGCGTGTCTTCCTCTGTGACGACCAGCACGCATTTGTGTGCTCCCTTTATTTGCCATGGCACTTAACACGAACAAGCTATCCTGATCAAGCCCTTTATTATTTGCATTCATTTCTGCTGAATTGAGTAAGGATAATATCTCTTCTGCTGCTTTCATGGGATATCTTCCTGGACCCATTGGACCACGCTTGTGACCAAGATCCATATTATATCTTGTGAACGGAACTGCAGTCTTTTTCTCAAGTACTTCTCCAAGGATCTTCTTTGCATTTGTTAGCTTTCTTCCTTGGATGAACTTTGCTACTTCTACAGCAAACTTCCATGAAATACCCAGATTAGTTCCTCTTGCAGTTGCAGTATGTTGTTTCATTTCCATTTTTATTTCACTGATGCAGCAGAGCTAGATTTTGTTGCTCCTATCCCTGGTGCGGAGTGCGCCACTCTTGTTCTTGTAAGCACCATTTCTCCTAAGTACCTTCCAAGCATTTCTGGAATTATTTCTATTTGTAAGTATGCTTTTCCTGAATGCACATGAATATTTACACCTAACATTTCTGGTATGATGAGCATGTCTCTACAATGTGTCTTTATTGGTTTCTTGTATTTTCCTTCTTTGGTTTTTTTGATTTTTAAAAGCAATCTTTTTTGCATTTCAGAAAATCCTCTTGTGAGGCTTCTTCTTTGTCTGGAGGGAAGGAGCTTTACGAACTCTGAAGTATTCATTGCTTGGAGCTCTTCTATTGTTTTTCCACGATAGCTAAAGTCTTTTTTTGCCATTTTATCTCCTTCTTCCTGTTCTTCTTGCTCTTATCAATCCAACATTTCTCCCAGATGGAGCCCAACGAGGTGCAGTCTTAGGTTTCCCTGCATGTCTTCCTCTTCCAGATCCAAATGGATGGTCTACAGCATTCATTGCTACTCCGGAAGTTTGTGGATAGAGTTTATTTCTTGCTCTCATTGCATGCATGCGCTTCCCTGCTTTCAAGAAAGGCTTTTCCATTCTTCCATCACCAGCAATAACACCAATGGTTGCACGACAATCGCCTACGAATAATTTTTGTTTCTTGGATGGAAGGCGCACTAATACTCCTTCACCCATTTTTCCAATAACACGAGCAAAAACTCCTGCTGTTCGTACTAACTTTCCACCATCACCAGGATGGCATTCAAGATTATAAATTTCTGTTCCTTCAGGGATATTTTTTAGAGGGAGAACATTTCCGATTTGTACAGGAGCCGATGCGCCAGAGGCAACAATATCTCCTACTTTTAATTTTAATGGTGCTGAGAGAAGCACTTCTTCTTGGGATTCATATTTGACTTGGGCTAATGGAGCTATATGACCTGGGCATGCAAGAAGATCAACAATTTTTCCATAGGTTACTGCATTTCTTTCTGCTTCATCATAGCTTCTATAACTAATCTTACCATAATATCTATGACTAGGTGCTCTATAAGTGGAAGTTCCTCTTCCTCTCCTTTGTATGATTAAATTCTTTCCCATTTTATAACAATCCTAGCTGCGTTGCCACATCCATTGCAGGTGTTTCTGGTGATAACTTTAAGTATGCTTTCTTTTGCCCTGAAGGCAAAATACTTGTTGTTACTTTTGCCACCTTAATTTTGAATAATTCTTCTGCAGCTTTTTTTATTTGTATTTTGTCTGATTTTCTATCAACTATGAATACGAGTTTGTTTTCATTCTGCATGAGCTTCACATTTTTCTCTGTCGTAAGAGGATATTTCAATACTGCAAATGTGTCGTCAATCATTTCTTAGTCTCCTTTTTTTGTGTGAAAAAAAGATTTTGTTTCTCCATAATTTCTAAGGCTTTGTCAGACCAAATAGTCAATCTTCCTGCATCTGTTCCTGGTGCAAGCAACTCTGCATTCAAGTCTTTTACTGCACAGATATCAACACCTTGTAAGTTTGCTGCAGATTGAAGCAGAGCACAGTTCTTGGAAACTACTAAAAGCGGGCCTTTCTTTTTTTTGTAAGGTCTTCCTCTATTCTTTCCTTTTCCTGCTCTAATTTTTTTAATTGCGATTCTTGCAAGTTCTTTTTCTAAACCTGCATTCATAAGGAATGTGTATACTTCTTTTGCTTTTTTGATATCTTCAACTTTGCTTTCTACAACGAAAGACTCGGCAAGATGCCCACGCTTTTTTACTAGGCCTGGATTCATTGTTGCTGCGAGAGCACTTCTTATTGCTTTTCTTCTCTCTTGAATATTCATTTTTCTATCCCATATTCTTTCTGCTTTAGAAGGATGCGCCACTCGACCACCTACAGTGTTCGGCGCAAAGGCACCAACATAATACATATTCATTCCTCTTCGAGAAAGAATTTTTCTTGGAGTACGAGATTGTCCACGACCATAGGTTGTTTTGTATGCTTTTCTTCTCTTTGTGATAAAAGAGGATTGCCTTTTTCCTGCATTTGGACTTGTACCATATGCTTGAATGTTATGTGATCTTACTACTAATACAGCTTTTTTGATAAGGTCTGGTCTAAACTCTTCAGAGAATTGTCTAGGAAGAGTAAGTTCTTTTCCTTTCTTTCCATCCAATTGAACAAGAGCTGCTTTCATCTTTGTTTAGACTCCACACTTATGTATGCGACTGTTTTCAACTGAGATTTTAGTTTAGGACGAATTGCTTCGGAGAGACCTACTGGTCTTTTTGTTGCTCCTGGTAGTGATCCTTTCACTAATATGAAATCACTCTTTACAAAACCATAATTAATAAATCCCCCTTTAGGATTGATTTCTTTAGGATTATGCCCTATCTTTACTGCAACTTTATTATATTCTGTTCTTAAGTGGTATCCCCATTTTCCTGCTTGTGCAACTGTGTATGCTACTCTATTCGGATGCCATGGTCCAAGTGTACCGATACCTCTTGTTCCTTTTTCAGATTTGTGTTGAAGGCTTTTTACTCCAAACTTCTTGTTTGTTCCGGAGAAACCTTTTCCCTTTGTTACAGAATGCACATCAAGGAATTGTCCATCCTTAAATACATCTGAAATTTTTATTTCTTTATCGAGAAGCGATAATGCAAATTCTGATTTTTCCTGGAGATTTTTTCCTCCAAGACCAAATTCTAACATATCTGGCTTCTTCTTTCTTACCCCCGTTAATTTTGGTTGAGAGTAGAGAAGGACTTTTACAAGATCAAATTGTTCTGGTGCCTTATTGTCTTTCTTAGATATTTTTAATTTTCTTGTTAATTCTTTGTCTGTTTTTTTGGAAAACACTTCAGATGTAAGAGCAAGATCACCATTTTCATTCTGTGTGTAATAACGAACAGAATAAGTTTTAAGAGGAGGACATTCAATTACTGTTACAGGAGTGAAGACATCCATATTTTTTCTTGGAGAGTTAGGGTTAATTTCTTTGAGAAGGACATGAGTCATTCCTACTTTGTATCCTAGGAATCCGAGAAGTTTTTTATCTTTAGAAGCTGTCCATGATCTTATTCTAGGAGCATGCTTACTACTTCGAACGTGGGGCCAATATTGCAGACTTCCTCTCCTTGGGTGATGTTTATGTCCCATATATTGCAGTACTCGGTAATTGTCTTATTCAGACAGCAGGTTTAGAGACGTCGAACCTGCACTCGCCTTTTTGAGAAACAAGACCCTTTGTCCTGTGTTCGACACTTTGTGTGAACTCTCGCAAGTTAAGTATTAAATGCAATTCTTTGTTTGCATTTTCATGTCCTTGGAGAAAAATTAGGCTGTTTATAAAGATTTCGTTATTGTGTATTCTCGAGTATATAGGTTTAATAGGAGGATTTAAATATATTTATGCTCTTGAAAGAGTTATGGCTCCGAGAAAAGCAATCTTACCTGCAGCTGCGATGGAAAAACTTCTGAAAAAGGCAGGAGCAGAGAGAGTTGCCGATGATGGCAAGGAAAAGCTGAGAGAAGTTCTTGAAGAATATGCTCAGGTTATTGGTGAGAAAGCGCTGCGACTTGCGCACCATGCTGGGAGAAAGACCATTAAATCCTCTGATATCAGAGAAGCTGTGAAGTAAGATTATTTTCTTCCCAAAATAAATTCTAGAGAAACATTGACTCTAGAAGCAAGGTAATTCGCGAAGTTCGTTTCTTCTGTAGAGGCTCTATCTTTATGTACTGATGCTGCGTAACCTGCTTCTTCCAATAGTTTAAGGTAAAAAAGTCTTTCTCCTACTGGAATGTATGGAATGGGGAGAGCTTTTGAATCAAGGATTCTTGCTTGATACAGACGAGCAGTTCTTTTATTTCCATCTCCAAAAGGTTGGATTGTTGCAATACCAAAGTGTGCTTCAATTGATGCTTCAATAGGATGAGCAGCACCTTCGTATTGTGTTTGAATTCTTCTATAGAGTGAATCCATCAGTTCTGGTATTTTGACATAATTAGGAGGGGTAAAATTTAAGCCTAAGGTTACTCTTGCCTGACGGAAAGCACCTAATTTGTTCTTTGGAGGATTTGGAGTGTTATTTTGAATCATGTAATTCATTGCCTTTACCATATCTGGATTAAAAATATCTGTGTAACTCATTGAAGCAAGCCAAGCGCTTTGAATAACTTTTGCTGCTTCTTTGATTTTTCTTGCTTCATGTGATCTTCTCCCTTTTTTGAGGCTAAGACTTGATTCTACAGGATGTTCTATTGCAGAAGAATGAAAGTTTGCAAGTGCACGGAGAAACTGTCTTCTTCTATTAAAGGCTAAATTAAAATAGGCAGAACCTTCTTTCTCTTTAATGTACCCAAGCTTCCTATCAATTTCCCTTAGAATAGATTTATCGACTTTCATCTAGAGATAGCTTTTCTTTCTCTTTATATACTTTCCTATCTCATTACTACTTGTAAATGACTACTTAAACCCAGGCAAGCCACTGAAATCTGAGAATTCTCCATTTGCAGACATGTCCTTGTATTCTGGCTCGAGTTTTTTGTCTTTATAGCCTTTAGGAACATTAATCTCTCTGTATTCATTATTCGGCTTCTCGTAGCGCTTCTTGACATTTTTGTAGAAGGAAACTGTCAGCGATTCAAGTAGGGCTATAACTAACACATATACCGCTTTTATCACCCTTTTTACCATGTTCCACAGGTCCACATTAGGCCTCCAGCTTGTATTCCTTTACGGACTTCTCTCCATCTAGGGTAATCTCCCTTATTAAGTTTCCTTTTCTCATAGCGTGGAGACGAGCGGCAACAAAATCATTTTTATATTGGCCAGGTATTATTAAATCTTCAATAATAAAAGTATGAACTAGGGAAAGTTTTGTGAAATCTTTCTTTATGTCAAAAGTGAAATCATCAATTATAGCTTTATCTTTTGTCTTGAATGTACAGAAGTCTGCCTTTGGCTCCTCTTCTGTTTCCTTATTTCCTGGTTTTGTAGATTTAGGATTTTTTACTTTTGTTTTTATTTCCCCTGCATCTGTCTTGAAAGAAAGAAAAATAAGTGTTGTAGGAAACTTTTCAAATAAAGAATGAATTTGTTGTTTTGTTAAATCTGTGTCAATAAGATAGGTCTTTACTCCTGCGAATTGTTTCATTCCTGCAAATTCAAAACCGGCTTCATTGGTTATCTTTTGTGAGGTAATCATTCCACCAGTCACATGTGTTTTTCCGGATATTGTATTTGCGAGTTGGTATGCGAGTTCTCCTGCAAATTCAAAGCTGGTGTTAATTTTGTATGCAGTTCCTTTTGTGATCTGCACTACAGCTTTTCCTTCATATGTTCCACGCCCATATCGAGTAAATTGTTTTTTCACCCATTCATCATATTTATGCTCTGCAATTTTCTTTATGAAATTCATTGTAGTGTGTAGCGAGCATTCAGAATTTATAAATTTAGTCGTTTTAGTTCAATAGAAATTGCACGTTCATTCACACGAATATAATTTGGGCAGAGAACATAAGGGTATGATTTTTCCTGACAGTATTGTAATATTTTTGGATCAAATTTTACTACTACATTAATTCCTCTCTTCTCTTTGTGAAGAATTTCAAACCCAGATAAATCTTCTTTAACTTTGTTTGCGAGTGCAAGGAGTTTTTTAAGTTTGTTTTTTCTCAGAGGTTTTTCTATTTCCTTGTAAAATCTTGGATGTACTTTTGTAATGGAGAGTGACTCTCGTGCTGAATCAAAGAATTCTTTGCTGTTCATAGAAATCCAGCCCCCATATCCACATTCTACTGGCTTCCATTTCCCAAAACTGCCTACAATAATATCAGAGTATTTTCCATTGCAGAGTTTACTATCCCCAATTGCACCTGTTGCGTCTTCAATCACTAAGCAGCCTACTTTTTTACAGACAGTTTTTATTTTTCTTAAAGGCTGTTCTGCAAAGTAACCTGCAAAGGAAGTAAGAATAATTGCTGAAGCTGTTTTTGCTTTCTTTCTCAAATCTTTTAAGTCTATAATCCCATAATCTGTTTTTACTTCTACCACATTTAAATTAAAAAAGGGAGGATAGCCCTTGTAGGAAAACCAACCACCTTGGTCTGGAATAAGAATGTCTGGGCGTGGGTTCATTTTCTTTGCAATGTGCATCGCGATGAAGATTGCTGAATTTCCACGGTCTGTGATATGAATATATTCATGCCTGCAGAGTTTTCTGAGCTTTGTATCTAATTTTTGGCTTAGTTTCTCTACATCTTCCATGTTCAAAGAAAGGAAAACTGGCTTTTATAAACTTATCTTCAAGTGCAACAATGCTTTTAAGGGGTAGATTTCTTTGTTTGTGTATGGGGTATCCAGCTATTACTCGAATGCTTATGGAAAAGGGTGTGGATAGCGTTGCTGTTCCAGCAAATATCCGTGCAGAAGTGCTGGCAGAAACAGGCATGCTTCTGTTCAAGGAAGGAAGAGTTGAAGAGTCTGGAAAAGCTTTTGGACTTGCAGGCAATGAAAAAGAATTGTTTGAGGCTGGAGATTATTTGTGCCGTCAAGGAAGGTTCAAAGATGCTTCTTATTTCTATAAATGGACAAGGGATGAGCAGCGAATACGTGCCTGCGCTCATGAGTGTATGAATGCTGGACATTATGAGGAGGCGAAAATTCTCTTTGCTGTCCTTAAAGATCAGAATATGCTTCATTTCTTGAATGAGAATTTTGGCATTTAGTAAGGTATATAAGAGAGCGTTCCCTCTCTGAACTCATGAGTAAAAAGTTTTACATTACCACTCCCATTTATTATCCCACGGGCAAGCCTCACATGGGACATTGTTACACAGGTGTTCTTTCTGATATTCTTGCGAGATGGCATAGGCTTGCAGGTGAAGAAGTCTTTTTTAGCACAGGCACAGATGAGCATGGACAAAAAGTGGAGAAAGCTGCTACTCTTGCAGGCTTGAGTCCGCAGGCTTATGTTGATAAAGTTTCAAAGTTATTTCTTGAGCTTGCACAGAAGTATGAATTATCTCATACTATTTTTATTCGGACGACAGATAAGAGTCATGAAAAGTTCTGTCAGAAGATACTGAAGATTGTTTATGACAAGGGAGACATTTACAAAGGGAAATATAAAGGCTGGTATTGTGTTGATTGTGAAACATACTATACTGAAAAAGATTTGAAGGATGGAAAATGCCCTTTGCATGGAAAAGCAACAATTTGGATGGAAGAAGAAGGATATTTCTTCAAGATGTCCAAGTATGAAAAGAAAGTAAAAGAATATATCCAAAAACAGAATTATATTCTTCCTAAATCTAGACAGGATTTTTTACTTGGAAGAATGAAGGGAGGTATTACTGACCTTTCTATTTCTCGAAAGAATATCACCTGGGGTGTTCCGCTTCCTTTTGATAAACAACATAGGGCATATGTTTGGTTTGATGCATTGCTGAACTATACTTCTGCAGCACAAGGAAAGAATGCGAAGTTCTGGCCTGCAGATGTGCATATGATTGCGCATGACATTCTATGGCATCACAGTGTCATCTGGCTGTCTATGCTTTTTTCTGCTGGGATTAAACCGCCAAAGAGATTATTGGTGCATGGCTTTATTCAGGGTGAAGGTGGTTTGAAGATGTCCAAGTCTTTAAGCAATGTTATTGACCCTATGGAAGTCTGTAAAAAATACCCTGTAGATAGTGTTCGTTATTTTCTCGCAAGAGAAATTCCTTTCGGGAGTGATGGCTCTTTTTCTATGAAGGCTTTGCACGAGAGGCACAATGGGGAATTGGTGAATGACCTAAGCAATCTTCATGCACGAACGCTTTCCATGATTGAAAAATATCAGAGAGGTAAAATAAAACAAGTGAATAAAAATGTGCTGAGTAAGAAATTGAATCTCAAAAAAATAAATGCTTCTATGAATACGTATGCTTTTCATGATGCTTTAGCAGAGATTTGGAAGTTTGTAAATATTTGCAACAAATATATCAATGATACGCAGCCTTGGGAACTGGCAAAGAAGAATGAAACTCAGAAGTTAGATATTGTTTTGTATAATCTTGCAGATTCTCTGCGTTTGATTTCTCTTTTGATTGAGCCTTTCATGCCGGAGACTGCCGGTAAAATACAAACATCTTTAGGTATGAAAAAGAAAGAGAGCTTCAAAGAATTGAAATTTGGATTATTAGGGAATAATACTCTTCAGAAAGTCGGATATTTATTTACACGAGTGGAGGAAGAAAAAATGCCTACAAAAGCTATTGTAAAAAAAGAAACGCTTCCTATGAAGCAAGCTCCAAGAGAAGCTGTCTCTGAGATGGGAATTGTTTCCTTCAAAGATTGGGAAAAGATGAAACTTCAAGTTGGAAAGATTGTCAAAGTTGATGCACATCCTAATGCAGATAGATTGTATGTTTTACAAGTCGACTTGGGAGCAGAAAAGAGGCAGGTTGTTGCGGGTCTGCGGCAGCATTACAATCCAAAGGAATTGCTTCACAAGAATGTTATTGTGTTTACAAACCTGCAGCCAAGTATTATCAGAGATGTGGAAAGTAAAGGTATGCTTCTTGCAGCATCTTCGAATGGAAAAGTTGTACTTCTTGCTCCAGAAAAGGATATTGAACTAGGTGCCCGCATTTCCTAAAACTTTTTAAATTTCATTTTATTTTCTGAGAGTCTATGGAACTACAGATAGGAGGACTCTCCGCAGTTTATTTGGCAAAAGAATATGGCACTCCTTTGTATGTTTATGATAAACAAATTATTCTTCGCCGTGTACAAGAGCTGAAAGAAGCTTTTCCACAGGCTAAGATTTGCTATGCTATCAAAGCAAATTCTAATTTACATATTCTTCAACTTGTTGTACAACAGGGGCTAGGTGCCGACTGTTCTTCCAAAGCAGAAATAGAAATTGCAGAGCTTGCAGGCTTTGATATGAAGAAGTCAATTTATAGTGCAGTGAATCCCAGCAATGATGACCTTAAAAAAGCTTTAGAGAGCGGGATTATTCTCAATCTAGATGATCTTTCTATCTTTAGAAGATTACAAAAAATTGGTCTGCCAAGAAAAATTAGTTTTAGAGTAAACCCTGGTTTTGGAGAAGGAAAATTTCCAGGCATTGTCTGTGCTGGGGAAGATTCAAAATTTGGCATGACTGAAGAAAGAGCTGCTGAAGCATATAGACTTGCAAAGGAAAATGGTATTGTTCATTTTGGCATTCATATGATGACTGGCTCTTGTGTGATGAATGAAGCTTATTTTGAAGAAATGACAAAAGCTATACAAGATATTGCTGTACGCATTGGAAATAAAGTGGGGATAGAATTTGAGTTTATTGATATTGGTGGAGGCTTTGGTGTTCCGTATGAAGCACATGAAAGAGCATTGGATATGAAAAGTGTTTCTGAGCGCATTAAGAGGGTGTTTACGTATCCTGCAAATCTCGTGATGGAACCTGGAAGATATTTTGTTGCTGAAGCTGGAACTTTGCTCACGACCGTGACTACAATGAAAGGGAAATTTGTGGGAGTTGATGCTGGGATGACTACTTTAATTCGACCTGCATTGTATGGCGCGTATCATCCTATTGTCCTTGCGAATAATCCTTCTGCATTATTCACTGAAAAGTATAGTATTGTTGGTCCTATTTGCGAAAGCACAGATTGTTTTGCAAGAGATAGAGACATGCCTGTCGTTCATGAAGGAGATATTCTTGCTATACAAGTTGCAGGGGCGTATGGTTTTGCAATGGCTTCACAATTTAATGGACAGCCAAAGCCAGCAGAAGTTATGGTCTCTCATGGAATTCATACTATCATTAGAAAAAGAGAAACAACAGAGGATTTGATACGATATGCGAGACATTGAAGTGTATAAATCTGGGGGTGTTTCCAGCGGAACTGCAGAAGGTTATGTACAGCTAGGAAATTTCTTGGAAGATAGAGTTGCAAAGGGCTACCAAACTGTTGCTGTTGTCTCTGCTCCTGCATATTCTGGTGAACCAAAAGAAGATCTTCGTGTCACTGAACTTCTGCGAAGAAGAGCAAGAGGTGAACATACTGAACAGAGAATTATAGATATGTATACTGCTATTGCTGAGCCTTTAGGGATTTCTTTTGATGTGAGAGAATTTGAAAATGCACTCTCTCTTGCACGAAGTGACGATGAGTATCTTTACCTGGGAGAACATTTTCAAGCACAATTGTTTGCGACTTATCTTCACTCAAAAGGTATGCGTGCAGAGTGGCTTGATGCAAGAGGAGTTCTTCAGATTGATTCACCTTTAGGAGTAAACAAAGTACGACATGTTTTTACTGAGCCTTTTTCTTTAGAGAACTGTGATGTCTTTGTTATGGGGGGATTTTATGGGAATAGTATTCAAGGCCAAACCCTTACGCTTCCCAGCGGGGGTTCTGATCTTAGTGCGGATGTTGTTGCTGCAAGTTTATGTGCAAAAGTGTATGGAAATCTTAAAGCAGAAAGAGGTATTCTTGCAACAAATCCTAAGTTTGTTCCTCACGCAAAGCAGATTGGGGAATTAACTTATAGAGAAGTACGAGAGCTTTCCTATGGAGGAAACCAAGTTCTTCAAGAAGAGGCAATGTCTTGGTGTAGAAGAGAAAAAATTCCTATTGTTGTACGATCCCTATTTTCCCCAGATAATCCTGGAACACGCATCGTTGCGGAAAGAGATGTTACCTTACCAGCTATTGTAGGAATTGCTTCTAGTGATAAGGAAAGATTTGTTGTTTATAACTGCAGAAGAGATCCTAAAGATAGTTCTTATTTTAGGGAAATCTTTGACATATTTTCAAGAAGAGGAATTTCTTTGGATATGATTGCAACAAATAATGGTTTTATCTCCCTTGCTGTTAGAGAAAAGGAATATTACAATAAAGAAAATGATAGAGACGCTTTAGAACAAGATCTTGGATTGAGATGTAATCTGCAGGAAACGAGAGATGATCAAGCTCTTATTTCTGTTGTTGGTGAAGGAATAAGTAACTCTCATGCTTTGCGAAAACGCATTCTAGAAGTTGTTGATCATGTTGCTACTTCTTCCTATGGCCCTATTCTTGGCGGTGCTGCAACTGAAATGACTGTTTATCATATTGAGAAATTTGGCATGAATAGTGAGAAAGGTTTTGCCACCCAACTTGCAGAATGTTTTGATTCTATGCAGGTTCCTATTCATGGAGTTTCTACTACTATTGATTCTATGTCTATTGGTACACACTTACATAGAGATAGAAAAGCTATTGAAGATATGTGTAGGTTTCTTCAAGAAAGATTGAAATCAGATACTATTTCTGTGCGAAGAAATAGGCTCTTGCTCTATGGCCCTCCTTGTGAAGTAAGCAATGTTACTATCAGTGTTGCTGAGAGTGATTTGACAAGAGTCATCTCACAATTATATGCTGAGTTTTTTGAGTAAGAGTGGACCCGCTGCGATTTGAACGCAGGACCTCTCGATTATCAGTCGAGTGCTCCAGCCAGGCTGAGCTACGGGTCCTTATAGGGACTATGGAATTTTAAATCCTTTATAAAACTTTTTGCTACCCTCTTTTGTGCTGAAGAGAAAAATAAGCGTCCCAGGACGGGATCGAACCGCCGACCGCGCGGTTAACAGCCGCGTGCTCCACCGTTACTCCTTTTTCACATCATTTTGAAAAAGTCTGAGCTACTGGGACTTAAATGCAGAGAAGTTTTGGGCAATTTATATAGGTTTCTGTTCTTTTCTGCATAAGATTTTAATAAGGAAAAACTTATAAATTAGTAGAAAGAGTGCGAATATTAGAAAATGGCAAAAAAAACAATGGTTGTGCATAGTTATCCTAGGAGAAGGCCGGTAGCTCTTGATCCTAAACATCAACTAAGAGATACTGGAAGGGATGAAGAAAATGCTATGGTTGCTGAACTTACTGCTCGTGGGGAAAATCCTGCTGAAGTAAATTTGCGTGGTGAGAGTTATTCTCCTGCTGGGAGTGCAAAACCAAATAGTCTTGAAACAGCTAAAACAGATCATGATCCTTTTGATGTTCCCTCTGCACGAGATACTGATCTCGGGATTTATTCGCATGTAGGGACTGATGAGAAGTTAGAGGTATTAGAACCTTTACCTCCTGTACGCGAGACGGCAGTACCTGAGTATATTGAAACGCATGAAGGTGATAGTAATAATGCTCAGCACATTGTTTCTTTTCCTCCTACACAAGTTCTGGTAGAAAGCAGCTCAAGAATAAAAGATGTTTTTATGGGTGCTCCTTCTCCAAGAGCTGCCCCTCATCATTTGGAGTCTATTCCCACATTTCACGGCCGCAGAGGAACTCCAAATTCTTGGAAAAAGCCTTTGATAGATCTTCTTTATGGAGTTGGCACTGTTGGAGCCATTGGTTTAGGTGCTTTTGTATTGGTTGAACGCTTCTACCCTCAAGGGCCAGATATGGCATCTGCTTTCTTTGTTCATGATGAGGAAGAGAAAAAGGATTTGACTTCATATCTTCCTATTGAAAATGATCAACATACTGTGAATGTGCATTATCCTCTTGTTCCTTCTGAGGACAAACAGAAAGAGGTTGTAAGGCAAGCAAGTGTCAGTCCTCTTTCCGGTATGGGCTTGTATTCTGTTGCTGCATTTATCTCTGAAAATAATGTCGAAAGTATGTCTGCTTCTGAACAGGCCGATGCTTTAAAAAAATATAGAAAGTTGACTGGAAAACAGGTTAGAGGTTTGCATGATCTTGTTGTTGATTTGATTGAAGCAAACGGGGATAAAATTCATAATGTTGATACAAGCAATGCTGGATTAAAAGATTCTAAGAAAAATGTTATTTATGCAGATGTTCCTTTGAGCGTTCCAAAAACAGAAAAGGAAGAAAAATTATTCAGTTATGAAAATAGGGATGGGCAAGATGCAGTAGTCGTTCATTTTAGATTGGATGGACCAGGCATTTCTCAGTATGTTGCTCCTTTGCTAGAATCTGGATGGAATGCTGCACAGATGCAGGAGTTGAGTGCGCTTTCCTATAAAGAACAAGTTGATTTAGTGAAGAGCAGTGGGAAAGAGCATTTCTTGTCTTTAGATGTGGAAGACAGAACGCCTATTCTTGATTCTACCATTGCTGTTATTGTTGATGAAGAAAATAGAAATTCTGTTCATAGGGTTAATACTTCTGCTCAAGGTTTGAAGGATGGAAAACAGAATGTTGTTTATAGAGGAGATAAAGTTCAAGTAAAAGTTCCTGCTCCAGATTCATTGGGAAGTCTTGAGGATCGCCTTGCTGTTGAAGAAGAACTTTCTTCTCTTGGAAAACTGGTTCAAGAGTACTTTGAGGTGAAAAGCATCGGTGATGATAATCCTTCAGTGTATGATGAATCCTTGTTTGAGCGTGATCATCTTGTGTTAGATCTTGCAAGAAAGTATAACTCAGCACAGATGGATGGCAAGTTTGCTAAGAATCTTGATCTTTCTTCTTATTCAACTGCTGATCGTATCGAACTTGCTGGGGAGTTGTACAGAAAAACTGCAGATAGAAGCCGGAGAGACACATACATGACTGTAGAGGATATTGTTGATTTTGTGAATAGAGGAGATTCTCTTGAAAAAATCAGTGCTCAAGACATAAGAGATGCTGCTGGCCTTTCTAGGAAGACTATTGGAGAGAGTATTCTCTTTGAAAGAAGAAGTAATCTTTGGAAAGACTATCAAGAACTTGGTATAGGTGCGAATAGAAAAGATTTAGTGAAAGAATATGCAGAAAAGTATAATCTCAGCTCTTCAACTATCTACAATGATTTGAGACTTATGAATGGAATAATGGGAACTGAAGTTCCTGAGCCAAAATATGTAGAAGCTAATCAATAAATTCTTTATTCTTAATTTTCTTTGGCAAGTATTCTTCAGAAATGAAACTAATTCCTCGTGCACTCAAAGCCTGAATTTCCACCTTTGCTTTGTTGTCTTTCATCATTTTAAACTGTCTCTGCCATTCTTTATTGTCTTTGAACCAGTCATAATTTGCAACTTGTTTTATTCTGGCATAATCTTTTTCGTCTAATTTAATGAAATGCTTCTTGAGATCATATTTCTCAATATCATCAGTAGTAATTCCTAGATACCTTACCCCAGGAATGGTTAATCTTTCTGAGGCATGCGCCAATGCGATAGAGCCATATTTGATAACAGAATAAATGTATGCCCCGTAAATATCTCCATCGCAGAGAACATAAATAGGAAGGTTGTGTTCTTCATAGAGTCTTTGTAACAGTCTTCTTATCCCTCTTGTTGTTTGCCCTTGAGATGCAATAATAATAGCATTTTGCTTTAGCCAAAATTTATCCTCATTGAGACGCTCCCATACTGCTGCTTTCTCCATGTACAAAATATATGCTGCATCTACTTTTTTAAATTTAATTTCTTCAACATTAGAAGGAATAGCCCAACCACCACTTCCAAGCTTACTCCAATCAATAATATCACCTTTATCTTCAATAACTACTTTTCCTGCAACACTTCCATTCTTGTTTGCATTAACATGGAGCTGCTCTCGAGAGAGACCTGTTATGACTTCTAAATCTTCAATGGCTTTATCACTTTCTGTTTGTTCATCAACTAGATTTACTTTTGTTCCTGGGATGGTTTTCTTCACCATGTAAAAAACATCTCTCAGGCTGGAGTGTTTTCCAGAGTCTAGCAGTTTATCTGTTATAACTGAGGCAACTTCTACTGTCTGAAGGAATTTTTTGGAGTGTGAAACATTGAAGAAACTTCTTGAGCCAGTTTTATTTCCTAATTTCAACGTTTTTGATTTCTTATCATAGATTATATTGCTGAGATTTCTTAGAGGGAATTCTATTTCTGGATTCTTTCCTTTCTTGATTTGATGCGTAATTTTTGCACCAAGGTCTTTTAATGTTTTTTTTGCTTCTTCCCTACTCATTTTCTATTTCCTGCTGCTTTTCTCCATAGGCAACATTTTCTCCTTTAATTTCCATATTTTCTGCAGCTCTTACTTCTGCAAGTAAATCTTTCATGCCCTTCTTTAATATTTTTTCTAATTCTTCTTCTAATTCCTTTTTCTTTTCTCCAGTAAGTATACTTAGTGCAGCTGCAAGCTCTGGAATATATTTCTCGAAAAGATCTACTCTCTCTTGCTGTTCTCTTGCTCTTACTGTCTTTCGAATATATGATGCCAGTTTTCTTCCTGCATCCTGCAATCCTAATTTTACCTCTTTGATTATTTCTTCATACGATGCTACTGCTTCTTTACTCTCTGAGGTAAATGGCACCCATACTGATGCTATGTGCACCATGATTACTAATGGGCCTAGGGGTAATGATCCTTTCGATTGTGAAAGGCCATAATTTTTCCATGCTGTCTGGATAATAGATTTTGTGAGCGCACACGCTCCAGATTGATGCTGCAGTGGGACACGATTGGCATATCTAATCACTCGTGCGAGCTCTTCTTTTGGCAGGTCACCACCATAGGCAATTGCTATCTCAAGCTGGAAAGGAAACCCTCTGTATACCACTGGTGATCTTGTTACTGCTGCATAAAACTCTGCATTAATTTCTTTCTTCAACCCTTTCAACATCTGCTCTTCACCAATGGGAGAGAGACAATCTGTTGGAGGAGCCATGATTTTGACCTGTTTAATTGCATTGAATATTTTTTCTACTTGTTCACGTGCAATTGCAGAAGGTTTTGTTCTCTCTTCTATCCCTGCTTTTTCACAAATTTCTTTTGCAACAGCTGAACTGACACGGCAAAAATCCTGCTGCAAGAAAGATTGCAGGGTATGTGCTTTTGTCTCACGAAGCATACGCATTAAGGTTCCTAACTCGACTCCATAAGGGTGAGGCTGGATTTCTTTTGCTTCTCTCGGAAGTTCTTTGCTTGCACGTGCGAATTCAACTGGCTCTGCACTTGGTGCTTTGTAGATTATGCTTGCTTCAGGATTGGAAATTGCAGTTAGTTGTAAGAATTCATCGACACCTAATTTTCCCTGCTGGTATTTTCCTTCAAGTTCTATTTGGACTTTTGTTCCATGGTCTTTATTTTCCCAGTCTCTTTCTTCATCTTTTATTATTTCTGGTTCGTTTGTTTTTGTGTTTAAGTGCAGTTCATAGTAATGTGCTTTTGCTTTAGGGCCTATCTTTGAGATTATTTTAATAGGCTTTCCTGTGGTTAACTGGCCATATAATGCTGCTGCAGAAATTCCTATACCTTGCTGTCCACGATTTTGACGAAGATGATGGAATTTGCTCCCATATAATAACTTTGCAAAAATGTTTGGAATTTGCTGCTTGACTATTCCTGGGCCATTATCCTCCACAGTTACTTTGTATCTTTCAGGTGCTGTTTCATCGATGATGACTTTAATTTCTGGAAGTACTTTCATTTCCTGGCAGGCATCAAGAGAATTATCTACTGCTTCTTTCACTGCAGTGAGCAATGCTTTTCTTGGGCTGTCAAAGCCTAAAAGATGCCTGTTCTTTGTAAAAAATTCAGATATGGAAATAGATTGCTGCTTTTCTGCAAGGATCTCTGCTGTTGCTCGTTCTTTTTTTGAACTTTTTTCTGTTAACGTCGTCTGTGCCAAAGTAAATTGAATTGAAAAGAGATCCCTTAATAAATGTTTCGCAAGAATTTCTTCTTTTTTATTTTTGTTTGTAATGACCCCTTTTTTCTACTTTTTCCAATCTTTTCATGATAGTTTCAAAGTCTTTTGATTCTTTTTCGTATGCTTCAATGAGGTATTTGAAACATTCTTCTGCATGTTTGTAATGTTTGCTTTCCAATGCTTTTTTTATTATATGCAGGTCTACTGCTTTGTCTTCAATTTTTGTTGAGATAAATCCTAAACCGAAATCTACAAAGTAAATTCTATCATGAACAAGAATATTTGATGTGGTGATGTCGCCATGAATGATATCTGCATTATGGAGTTTTGCAATCTTTTTTCCTACTCTGCTGAAGATATCTTTTCTATTCCCTGAATCAACGATATCACGTAATTTTTTTCCTTCAATGAATTCCATTTCAATGGTCATTTCTTTATCGGAATGTGTGATTACTTTTGGCACAGGAATATGTTCTTTTGCCTTCTCAAGAAGTTTTACTTCTTTTCTTGTATTTGTTTTTCTAATTATGGAGTCGATTGCTTCGTGGCGATAGGTCTTTTTTATTCTTTCCTTGAGAATTGTTCCATCTTTGTAATATATTTTTGCTTCCGCTCCTTCTTGAATAAGTTTCATTTTAGAATTTGAAGCCTTTTGGCATTTTTCCCTTAAATTTTTTCATAAGTTTTTCAGGATCTTCTGTTCCTTTCATCATCTTCATCATTTTCTTTGTCTGTTTGTATTGTTTTAGGAGTTCTCTTACTTCCTGCACTGTTGCTCCTGAGCCTTTTGCAATTCTTTCTATACGATCACGACCAATGATTTCTGGATCTTCTAACTCTTCTTTTGTACATGACTGCATAATAATTTTCCATTTCTTTAATTTTCCTTCCTGACCTTCAAGCATTTCTTTAGGGATTTTCATTCCTCCCATTCCTGGAATCATTTCCATCACTTTTGAAAGAGGGCCCATTTTACTCATAGCAGACATTTGTTCGTATAAATCTAAAAAATTAAATTCTCCTTTGAGTAATCTTTTTCCCAAGTCTTCTGCAGTTTCTTTGTCCATTGCTTCCTGCGCTTTTTCTAGGAGTGCTTCTATATCCCCCATTCCAAGCAATCTTCCGACGAAGCCTTTGGGATTGAATACTTCAATATCTTCAGGCTTTTCACCAACACCAATGAACTTTACTGGAGCCTGCGTTGCTGCGCATGCACTTAAAGCACCTCCCCCTTTTGCAGTGCCATCTAATTTTGTAATAAAAATACCTGTTACGGCACAGGTTTCATGGAAACTCTCTGCTTGTTTTTGTGCAGTTTGTCCTAAGTCGGAGGAAATAACTAAGAGTTTTTCATCAGGTTTTGCATAGTTTGTGAGTTCTTTTAATTCTTTGATAAGATCATCAGATAATGCATCTCTTCCTGCAGTATCAATGATAAGGAGATCATATTTAGAGAATTCTTTTTCATATTCTTTGTAAATCTTTAAAGCATTCTTTTCTTTTTCATTAATGAAACAAGTTACATTTAAACGATCGGAAAGCTGTTTGAGTTGCTGCGGTGCTGCAGGACGGTGGACATCCAAACCAAGAGTTGCAACTTTGAATCCTCTGTTTGTGTAATATCTTCCTATTTTTGAAATGGATGTAGTTTTTCCCGACCCAAAAAGGCCAACCATCATTATCTTGAATGGCTTCTTTGTTTTGTCTATGACAATTTCATTCTTTTCTCCACCCATGAATTTTGTGAGCTCCTCATAGACAATGCGGACAAGGTATTCTTTTTGGGTAACTCCTGAGGGAACTTTTTCTTCCAATGCACGCTTTTTTATGCTATTTGAGAGTGCGAAGACCAGTTTTACATTGACATCTGCCTGGAGAAGTGCACGCTGGATATCTTTTACGAGCTCGTTGACTACTGATTCATCCACGAACATGCTCTTTGCAATCTTTGCAAGAGTCTCCTTCAGAGAGCTCCCTAATTTGTCTAAAACCATAGAAAAATGGTATATAAGACCCTATATAAAGCTTATCTTAGAGATTTTAAACCTAGAAAACTATTGTGAAGCCCTTATTACTTCAATGCTTGTCACCAGAGCCCAGATCCATACAATAATTACGATGGGTATACCAATAACAAAGAGAGAAAGGAAAATACCAATGATGTAAAGAATGAACTGCATTAATCCTTCGGATACTCTTCCTGCCGCAATGGTCCCTAAGCCCGGAAAAAAGATATTTAATATGAGAACGATTATACCAAGACTTTGTGTTGGTTTTCGAGAGACTCTTTTCCTCTTTTTTCTAGCCATATGATTTTATGAGGGAAATAAACTTATAAAGGTTTCTAAAAAAACTAGATTTTTAGTTGTTGTATTATTTCTTCCCATGATTTCACTCGTTCTATACCATTTGTAGCCCCTTGATTCCAAGGTGTGTCCAGCAGAAACACACGACGACATTGTGAAATACAAGCTTTTGCAGTATCCAAATTATCTTCTACAAATGCATCAACAGCTAATTTGTCACAAATATTTTTTTTAGCAGTGGATGTATTTTCATTATATATTCCCACGAAATGAACTGAAGTAATTCTTTCCGGAAAATGCTTCTCCACCCAAGAGATACTTTCCTCTTGAATGTAATGAGGCCTCGCAGTAATCACACTCAAGCGAGAGCCTTGTATATGAAGAGATTCTATGGCTTTTTGCGATCCAGGAATGGGAGGAATATCTGAAAAAAAAGAACTGGTATAAAATTCATCTACCATCTGGTACGCATAAGCCTGTTCACAGCCTAGAATTTCCCAAAGTTTATAGGAAGAAAATTCTTTCCTCTTAAAGTGAGTATTATGCTTCCTGTTATAAAAACCCAAAAAGGAATCCTGCCAAGAAGCAAGAACATCATCCAAATCAAGGCCAATGTGCATTCGTTTGATAAAAAGTAACCTCTTTATAAGAATTTATATCCTAAAAAATAAAAAAAATTAAATTTTTATTTTATCTGCAATGTCTGAGATTATCACAAATCGCTTTTCCTCTCCAGAGAATGCACCGATAAATGCCATTATCCACAACACCAAGAGAAGGATACCACCAATAATGTAGATAAACAACCCTATAACTGGAATTCTTTCAAGCAATGCAATTATTACCCAGCCAATAAATAAAACCAGACCTAATTTTGCATAATACATTGCATATTTGTCTTCTTTTCTTGTTAGGAGCACGATAAGAAATCCTACTACTGTTAAGAATACTCCTAGAAACGCCCAGATTTTACTATCTTCATTGTTATGTGCTTTTTTTGCCATATCATCACCTCTTTTCTTATTAAAGATAGAAGACTATATAAAATTTTTGTTATGGCAAGAGGCTTTGGATTATCTCTTTCTTGTCAAAAACTTTTATATCAGCTAATTCTTGCCCAATTCCAATAAAATAAATCGGTTTCTTTGTGACATAGGAAACAGAAATTGCAGTTCCCCCTTTCTCGTCTATATCTGCTTTGCTGAGAATGACTCCATCAATGTTTATTGCCTCATCAAAATCTTTAATTTGGTCAATGCAGTCATTTCCTGCTATCATTTCCCCTATGTAGAGTTTGAGATCTGGCTGCACTACCCTGATTATTTTCTTCATTTCGTCGCGAAGATTACTATTTGAATGCTGTCTTCCTGCTGTATCTATGAGAACGACATCTATTCCTTTTTGTTTTGCGTATTTTACTGTATCAAAGCCCACTGCTGCAGGATCAGAGCCATAATCATGTTTGATTACTTTTACCCCTACTTTGTTTCCCTGTTCTTCCAACTGCTGAATTGATGCTGCTCTGAATGTATCCGCTGCTGCGAGGACACAAGAAAGATTGTTTTTCTTGAGTAAATATGCGATTTTTGCTATGCTTGTTGTTTTTCCAGAGCCATTTACTCCGAGAAATGCAATAACAAAAGGTTTCTTTTCTTTTACTTTTTTAATAAAATCAAAATGAGGGAAGTCTAATACTTCTTCTATGCTTTGTTTGAGGCTCTCTTGGATAATTTTTTCTACTTCTCCTCTTTTCAAGGGTGTATCTACGAGATTCTTCTTGAGATCTTCTTTTATTTTTTCAATAACTTCAAAAGCGACATTGCTTTCCAAGAGCTCCACTTCAAGATCCCAGAATAAAGCATCGAACTGTGCACTAGAAATCTTTTTTGTCGTTATTGTTTGCGCTATCTTTGAGAATAAACCTTTTTTTTCTTCCTTCAGCTCTTCTTTTTTGGGGGGTTCTTTCTTTTCTTTTACAATTTCTTTTTTAGAAGGCTTTTTTTCTGCAAGGATTTCTCTTGCTTCTTCCTGTACTTTTTCAGGGAGTTTCTCCTCTTTAGCTATTTTTACTGGCTCTGCTTCTTCTTCGAATTTCTTGGTAAATGAGGAAATAGCGCTTTTTACCTTGTCTTTGAGGAAGTTAAACATAGGCTGGAAGGGCATGACTTTCTATATAAAGCTTGCTTCGTCCATTGTGAGTATAATATTTTAGGTCTTTTTGGAAGGTTTTTGCTGTTTTTGAGGGTTTAAAGGCTTTTTGGGGGATTTTATCAATACTTACATAGCACGTAATTTTTAGGTAATTTTATATAGTTTTACTTACATTATACGAATGTTTGTGGTAGTTAGAAAGAAGAATTCTTTAGAGAGAGGACTTTCTTCTAGTGATGTTTCTCAGAAAATTCTTCAGGTTTTACAAAAATATAAGCTTAGTAAGACAGAGCTACAGCAGATTCTTTCCAGCCCAGAAGAAGCTGTTCCTGCAAGCATATTCATCAGTTCACTCACTGTCCTTGAATCCACTGTTAAATATCTAAGAGAGGAAAAAGGCTATTCTCTGCATCGCATTGCAGAAATTCTAGGAAGAGATGAGAAAAATATCTGGCACAGCTACCACAACGCACAGAAAAAAATGCCCAGCAGATTTTGGGTGAAAGATTCTGACATTCTTGTGCCATTGAAAGTTTTCTCAGAGAGGAAAAAGGCTCCGCTGGGAGCAATTGTGCTCTATCTCAAGGAACAGAAACAGCTCAGCTTCCATAGAATAGCAAAGATTCTCGAGAGAAATGACAGGACTATCTGGACGACATACACGCGAGCAAAGAAGGAAAATCATTTGGGGATTAGCAACACGGAAAGCATTTCTCAAAAAATTCTTCAAGAGCTGCAAAAATATAAGCTTAGTAAAACAGAGTTACAACAAATTCTTTTCAGCCCAGAGGAAGCTGTTCCTGCAAGCATATTCATCAGTTCACTCACTGTCCTTGAATCCACTGTCAAATATCTGAGAGAGGAAAAAGGCTATTCTCTGCATCACATTGCAGAAATTCTGGAAAGGGATGAGAAAAATATCTGGCACAGCTACCACAACGCACAGAAAAAAATGCCCAGCAGATTCTGGGTGAAAGATTCTGACATTCTTGTGCCATTGAAAGTTTTCTCAGAGAGGAAAAAGGCTCCGCTGGGAGCAATTGTGCTCTATCTCAAGGAGCAGAAACAGCTCAGCTTCCATAGAATAGCAAAGATTCTCGAGAGAAATGACAGGACTATCTGGACGACATACACGCGAGCAAAGAAGGAGCATGAAAAGAAATAAGACGCAAATGGAAATGGAAAAGAGGAAGTTTCAGATAGAGCAGAAACTCGAAGAAGCTCGAAAACTGAAAAAGGCTACTCTAGATTATTCCATCAAACTGGAAGCTGCATATCAGTCTGGTAAAATGAGTTTCCCTGCTTACCAGCAGGCAAAGAATACATTCCTCCAAGGAAACTCAATGGAAGACTGGCTACAGTATTATGATGAGGTTATCCAGTTCTATGAGAAAGAAATAGACAGAGGAAGACTAAATGCTCCTGCCTCTACGAGAAATTATAGATTTGCTTCTCTTGTTTTCGTTCTCTTTGTAGGAATGCTTCTCATAGCATATACTGCATATACGAACTTTGCTCCGACAGGCTATACTATTGCAAATATAAGTGAGATGACTCAAAATGCAAGTATAGAACCTGTTGCAAATGATACACCTGTTGAGAATGCTGGATCCTTCAATAATGAAAGTGCTGCAGTAAATGATTCCATAAGAGTTGTTCCAAGCATGCCTGAAGAAAACAGCAATGCTGAAAATGAGAGTCTTGCAGTTGCTCCAGAAGGGAATATGAGCCTGGTGAATGAAAATGTCAGCAGTGCGAACATTGTCA
This sequence comes from Candidatus Woesearchaeota archaeon, assembly GCA_016235495.1. Classification (GTDB taxonomy): domain Archaea; phylum Nanobdellota; class Nanobdellia; order SCGC-AAA011-G17; family GW2011-AR17; genus JAGVZZ01. Next base: position 4,931 of record JACRKH010000021.1, on the reverse strand, counting down.
GTGAGGAAACAATACAATATGAAGCAGTTATTGGCAAGCCTGTTTTGTGGAAGAAGATTATCTCTCTTGATACTGAAGCAAGCAATGTCTCTATTGCTCTACCTCAAGGAGCGCAAAATGTTCATGTAAAAGAAATTGTTAATGGAGCAGAGCAGGAAGTAACAAGCAGTATGAATAGTATAAGTGGAAATGTTATTGCAAATAGTCCTCAAAATCCAGGAGGAAATATCTGGCACTGGTTCATTGGCTTATTTAGTCCTTCCACTATTACAGGATATGCAATCGCAGATGTTCCTGCAGAGAGGAATATAAGTTTACTTATTGATACAGCTGTGAAAGATGTTGTGGTAGAATATTATACTGAAGCTCCACAGACCTATGAAGAGAATACGCCTTCTGGGAAATTAGTGACAGTGAGCTCCTCTATGCATTACAAAAAGGTTTTGACTTACACAAGTATTCCAGATAGTGCTTTGCAAAATATAAAATTATACTGGATAGTTAATGGTACAAAACAAGACTTTGCATTCGAAGGATATGATAGCAACAATGATGGGCTTGTCGATTACATTGAATGGGTAACTCCACACTTGTCTAATGAAACCTTTGAGATAAGCCTGAATATTATTACTGTTCACTCCTATCCTTATGTACAGGGGAACTGGACTGTGGATTTCAATACAACGGGAACTGCTGATCTTACTATTACTCCATTCAATGGAACGCAATGGTCTGACAGCAGCAGCGCTTATGACTTGCAATTCCTAGAAGTAAGATGCGGGGAGACTATTTTGCCTTATGTATGGACAAATAACTCTGTGTTCATTGCAAATTATAGTTGTGCAGGGATTGGGACAGAAGTGAGTCATGTTATTACAGCAGGTGCGCACAATCTTGCTTTCAGCTTTGGAAGTATTACTGATTATGCCTACAATACAGCAGGTGATTTCACGACCTGCCCGAGTGCTAATGGAAATGTTACTGTGAGTTCCAATACTGTGTGGAGCAATGTCAGCTTTACCTGTGATTACATTGATATTACAAGCAATGCAATCTTAACTCTGAACTCTACTGCAGCAGGGAACACCACAATAAACATTACTGCAACACAGATCAATATTACGAGCGGCTCACAGATTAGCCTTGGAAGTACAGGATATCTTGCAAACCAGGGACCTGGTGCTGCTAAGAATAGCACTGTTGCTTCAGATGGAGGAGGAGGGCATGGAGCTCTGGGTGGAGATGGCAGCGCAGCTGACAGTCCTGGAGGCTCTATCTATGATAACCTGCTTTATCCATTGCAAATGGGAAGCGGCGGGGAGAATAACAATGTGAGAGGACCTTCAGGAGGAGCAGGGGCAGTTCACTTTAACATTAGCGGAAGCCTCATTGTGAATGGAATCATCAATGCCAGTGCAGGGAAATCTGCTACTTCTGGAGGAGGGGCAGGAGGAGCTATTTTGATTAACACAAGCACTCTTACTGGTTCAGGAGCTATTACTGCTGATGGAGGAATTGCTGTTCAGACTAGTGATGGTGGAGGAGCTGGAGGTATGATTGCAATTTATTATACTAGCAATACTTTTACCGGAAAAATAAATGCGAGTGGAGGATTAGGTGCTTCTACATCCAAGATAAAGAGCGGAGGAGCTGGTACTATCTATACGAAAGCAAATACTCAAAGCTATGGAGAGTTGCTCATTGAAAATCAGAATACTAGCTCCCCAAGTTATACTATCTTTAATTCAACTATAAGCTTCCCTGCAACTTTAGATAATTTCACTATTGCAAATGGAAGTAATGTTGTTCTGAATAGCACTGTTACTGTGAATAATACAAACTTTGTTCTTGATGCAGGCTCCTCATTCTTCCAGAGAGGAAGGATTATCTTCCCAAGAGTGCAAACTGTTGATATTGCTGGAAATGTTTTGTTCACCAATGATTATTATTTCAACCAATCTTCAGTGTGGAATTTCTTTAGCGGGGCAAATATTTCCACTGAGTTTACTGCAAATGTGAGCACGGAAGCTCCCTATCAAGTCAATCTTAGTGTGAGAAATCTCACTATTGCTAGTGGTGCAACTGTCCTTTTGGGAGATGCAGGGTATGGAAGAAACCAAGGAAATGGATCTGTGGTTGGGAGTGGTTCGAGCAACCCTGGTGCTGGGCACGGAGGACTTGGAGGAGATGCAAATAGTGGATTAACTGGAGGGACTGTTTATGATAATGTGCTTTCTCCTCGTCTCCCAGGAAGCGGAGGAGATATGGGATCAAATGGAGGAGGTGTTGCATACTTCAATGTCTCTGATACTTTCACTTTCAATGGTATTATTAATGCTAGTTCGAGCAAGTCTACAGCAGCTGGAGGAGGATCAGGAGGAAGTGTGTCCATCAATGCAAGTAATTTCACTGGTTCAGGAACTATTCTTGTTAATGGAGGAGCAGCTGCAGCATCTGCTGATGGGGGAGGAGCAGGAGGAATGATTGCAATACATTCAGGAACTAATGCTTTCACAGGAATTGTTCAGGCAGAGGGAGGAAGCGGTGCTGGAACAAATCTTCATGGAGGATCTGCTGGAACTGTTTATATCAAGGCATGGGCTCAGAAATATGGAGAACTTACTTATGAAAATGCAAACTCTACTGGAACAGAATATACTATACTTAACAGCACAATCTTCTCAGGAAGCATCTTAGATAATTTCACTATTGCAAATGGAAGTAATGTTATTATTGATGTTCCACTCACTATAAACAATACAAACTTTGTCCTTGATTCTGCTAGTGAGCTCTATCCTCATAATGACTTCTGGGCATTGCATACCACAAATATCAGTATTTATGGAAGTCTACAGTTCGTAGATAATTATAGTTTCAGCCCTAGTGCTACGATGACGCTTTATAGTGGAGCTAATCTTTCTCATGCCCCTAATTCCAATGCAACAGGAGTGACTGCTGTCTACATAATTAATTTTAGTCTGCAAAATCTGACCATTGTAAGCGGAGCAAAGATAGATACAGTACAAGGAGGATACAGCTCCAAGAATGGACCAGGAGGAGTATCTACATCTTCTGGTGCTGCAAATCCAGGAGCAGCATATGGAGGTATTGGAGGAGGACTTAGTTCAACTCCAATTGTAAAACATACGTATGGGAATCTTACTGCTCCTCTTTCCCCAGGTAGCGGTGGAGATGGCGGAACTATTGTGAGCTCTGGAGCTGGAGTTATATTCCTCAATATTAGTGATACTCTCTCTCTTAATGGAATTATCAACTCCAGTGCGAGCATGGTTGCTTCATTAGGAGGGGGATCTGGAGGAAGTGTGTACATTATTGCAAAGAATATGAGCGGAAATGGAACAATTTCTGCACGAGGGGGAGCGACAAAGGGAACAACAAATGATGGAGGAGGAGGAGGAGGAAGAATTGCACTTTATTACCAGACGAGAGACTTTACTGGTGAAGTTAATGTTTCTGGAGGAAGTGAAGCTAGCGGGACAAGTGCTCTTCCATCAGGCGCTGGAAGCTTGTTTATTTGTCAGATGACTGGAAATGTTTCTTGTATGAGCGCTAATGGAGCCACAGTAAAACTCGCTAGTGGGGGAATGACACTCATGACTTCCTATAATATCAATGAGAGTATTTCCATCAATAAGACTATTAATGCTACATGGATGACCAGCAGTTCTGTAAACTGGACAGACCAATCAGGTAATCTTTCAGTTATCGCTACACACAATCTCACAGGGTTTACTGCCAGTGCAAATTATAGTATCTTTGAAAATACTACTTTGAACAGTACGCAGGTTACCAATGCTTCAGGTGCATTCACTGCCTTCAATACCTCACTCAGCTCTGCACAACATGATATTAACATCAGGTTCAATAGCGGGGGAGGTTCTGTAGGACTGATTGTTGATGATGGTGCAATTGCCTTTGGTTCAGGATACTACAATGCCAGCTGTACACAAGGATACTCTTATTTGAATTCCAATACGAGCAACAACTGCTGGATAAATACCACTGCATTCCCTGGTGCAGAGGATGTGCATCTTATCTCTAACAATGGAAGTGCTGCAGCAAATGTCACAGCCTATGTCCAAGTGAATGATGCAGAACAAATATTCTGCGGCAGTGCACAAGGCTGTGCTTTCACTGCAAATGCTCTGGTGAATATCCTTACCGCAAACTCTCACGCAGGTGCATGCAGTATTTTACATGCTACGAGTATTCTTGCTACATTCAATGCGAATGGAACTGCCGCACTTTGTGATTCCTTAGGCTACGCTGCTGGTGCTCAGCAGATTAAAACATGGATAGAATTGCAAGTGCCAAAAGATACAAGTCCTGGAGCAAAGAGCATTACTGTAGTCTATCAAGCAATAGCTCCTTAGAATTATTTCAGCTGCTCTATAAGTGTTGTGGCATATGCCCCTTTTTGGAGATAAAAGGAAATAACCTGTTTTTTCTTTCCTGGGTTTAATTCATCATCTTCAAAAGAAATAGTTTTGAAGTTTTTTATGGGGATTATGCGTTTCCTTTCTGTGCCCTCGCTGGAGAGCTCTGGTATTGCTCTAAGGATAAAGTTTTCTTTCGTTATTCCTTCTTCTTTGAGGATATTATCATAGTCCTTCCCTTCTGTAAGAAATCCTATGATGTGCAATACCTTCTTTTTGCTTTTCTTTGCTAATCTGTTCCAGAGTTCACTCTGATAAGCATGAAGATATAATTTTAGTTTTTCTCTTCCTAAAGATTTTAATGCACCTACAAAATCATTTCGTTCTGCTGAGAGATTTAATTCTGCACAGGCTTCTTTGAATTTTTTTGTAATCAGAAGTTTTCCCAGCATAACATTCTTTGAACTAAAACGCTGTTCCCCGAAGAAATTGATTATTTCTTTTGGAGGGGACATTTTTTTGTCTAGGTCTCTG
>JACRKH010000020.1 GCA_016235495.1 Candidatus Woesearchaeota archaeon | reverse complement strand
GAAAATATAATAGAGGAAGTCTATGGAGTTAATTCAAAGACAGCTGATGACCAAAAGACAATGACAAAAATAGTAAACGAAGCTCTTAATCTAAAAAGACAGGGATTAGATTCAAGCGCAGCAGTTCTTAGAATAACAACAGCTGATTTTAAAGATGTTTCCCGTTATCTGGTTCAAGATGTAGTAGATCATATATACAATGAAAACAGTCCTGATAATCCATATCTACAGGCAAACATTTTCAATAGTGAAAGAATGTCTGGACGTCGTATTATAGGAACACGAGAAGAAGAAGAGCAAAGATTAAGGCAACAAAAAGAAGAATCTGAAAGAAGGCTTCAACAATCAAAAGACCAGCAAAAGATGATTGACGAACAAATAGAAACTGTCAAAAAACTTGCAGAAAATGAGCAGGAAAGAAGAAAAAAATTAGCAGAGCTTCAAAAGCTACGACAAAAAATAGGTGTAAGATCAGCTTTCCCAGCTCTAGCAGGGTATAATCTTCCAGACGAGTTCTTTACTGCATTGATGTTGCATAAATCAGAAAATGAATTAAGAAAAATGAGTATAGGATATCAAAAGGAAGGAAGGATAACACAAGAAGATGCTCAAAGAATTCTAGAATATATTAAACAACCTTTCTTCACGGGATCTGGATTTTCAAATGCAGATAGGTCAGGAGTTTCATGGATTAATTCTAATGGAGAATTAGAACCAGGATCATTACGCGGAATAAATGATGTTAATAACCCAACGTTGGATTCAGAAGAAAGAAGACGCCAAATAGCACAAGGTGATTTTAGGAATATTGATCCAAAATCTGGAAGACCATGGGCAACTCAAGCAGATTTGTTAGAAGCAGCAAGACAAAAAGCAGAGTCAGATCCAGATCTGAGAAGATTGGAAAGAGCATATGAAACTCCAGGATCAGGAAGACCAGTTCTAAATAAATGGAGACAAGAAGATGAAAATGAAACAGAGGAAATTGCAAAAGAAATTGCAGAAGAGCTTCCACCAACTCCAGAAGAAATAGAGTCAGGCGAGGCTGCATCTTCTGATAGAACAGAATTTCCAAAATGGGTTTTGAGCACTACTAAAACTGAAGATAAACATGCAATAGCTAGAGATGTAAAAGCACTGCATGTAGCAATTGATGCATATATTGGAATGGTTAAGTGGAATGTACTTCTTAAGAGAGCGCAGGGCAAAGACAAAAGAGATGCAAGAGTAGCTCTAGAAGAGATGTGGAATATTTTATTTGATATTGAGGATATGATGGAAAATCCTTGGAAATATAATTGATGATTATGGCAAGAGACAAAAAAACAAGACTTCAGATAATAGGAGCTTTAGGGAACAAAGGCTATACACCAGGAGAAGCCCTTGCAGGAACAAACCTTATTGAAGATATGTACACAACAACAGGAAAACAAAAGAAAGGAGGTAAACTAGCTGTTGCTGAAAGAAAGACAGAACAACAAGAACCAGGAGAGAAAACAAAACAACCTCCACCAAAGAAACGACAATGGCAATTGTCAACAGCTGTATTTCCTGATGGAGCAGGAACTATAACTCCACATGGAAAAGGACCTCAGTACTATAATGATGGAGATGAAGTAACAATACAGTTTACTCCTAATCCTGGAACAAACTTTCTCCATTTCATGGTTAATGGAAATATATTCAATGCATCAAGAGTAGTAAGACAAGCAAACAGATTTCTCAGTCCTTTAAGTCAACAACAACAAGGAGATCGATATATTTACATTCTTGATGTTGTTATGACAATGAATCTTTCTATCCAAGCAATCTGCGATGGAGAGCCAAGATCAAACGCCCCAACTATAAATGTAACACCTACAATCAATACAGGTCCGACAAATGTTAAAGTCAAAGTAAAAGGAGGAGCAGGTGGTGGAGGAAATACTTTTAATCTAACATGCCAAATTCATCCATCAACAGATGGAGGAACAATTTCTGGATTTGAAAATGGAGGAACTCGTCATTATCCTGCAGGAAGCATTGCACATGTTACAACACT
>JACRKH010000019.1 GCA_016235495.1 Candidatus Woesearchaeota archaeon | reverse complement strand
TGAGCTTTCTCCATGATGTTCTTTGATAATCTTGAGAAGTTCTTTTTCTTCGTCATCAAGTATTGCTTTGCTTTGCTGAAAACCAGTAAGTTTGCTTATTGCTTTTTCTACATCACCTGGGGATATTTTTTTTGAAGATCTATTTTCTGCTGCATTTCCTGCTTCTTTTAATAAAAATAATCCTGTTCTGATGTCTTCTTCTTCTACAGTTTTTTCTACAAGGGGTTCAAAGACTTCTTCTTCGAGGACTCCTTCGTAAAATGCAAATTTTTTTCTTTCTTCAAGGATAGCTTGGGTTTCTTTGAAGCTGTAGGGTTCAAACTCAAGTATTTCAGGAAGAAGTCTGGAGCGTGTTCTTTGATCTAATATCGCTAAAAAATCTTTGTCATTCGTTATCATGATGATGCATTTCTTAAAAATATCTTCTACTAATTGATAAATGACTTGTTCTTCTTTGAGTTTATCCACTTCATCTAGGATAATGACTACTGCTTTTTTGTTTGCTATTTTTGCGATTTCGTCCATGAGTTCATTTGTCTTTTTATTTTGCACCCATTTGTATCCCAATTGCTGGCAGATGTCTACAAGAACTTTATATGCGGTGTCATGCTTCCAGCAGTTGACATAGATGCCAAAAATTTTATCTGAGTGCTGCTCCATTTCTCTGAGCACATGTTTGCATGCAGCAGTTTTTCCAATTCCTGGTTTTCCTGTGATGAGCAGATTAGAACCCATTCTTCCTGCAAAAAGCGGTTTTATGATTGTTGCTATGTGCTGCTGTTTATTTTCTCTAAATTTGAGAATGTGGGGAAGGTATTCATAGTCTAAAACAAGCTCATCTTTAAAGATAGTTTCTCCGTGCTGCAGCATAGAATTGAATAGGCCCATGATTCTTACAGAAGGATTTTGTTTTAAAAAGATTGTTGTGCTTTTCTATGCGTATTTGTAATCATAGGTGCCATAGTTTACCGTTACTTCTTCCCCTTTCTTTATTTTTCTAAGGGTTAAGAATATATTTCCATCTGCCGTTTTCATATTTGGTTTCCTGGAATGGTTGAGAAAGAATGAGATGTCCATCCCATTCATTCCATATTCTGGGATCATCACTGTATTGTTTTTTTCTATGACGAGAAAGTCATTAATCATTCTCAGGACTTCTTTGTCTAGTTTTTTGAGATCCTTTGTTTCAATCTCTTCCCATTTTTGCTCGTGGATTCCCTGAAATGGATTTGTTCCTTTGGGAATGTCTCTGATTGCAATCACTCCTATACCTGCAATTTTTGATTTCCCTAATCTGCAATATGTTTGTTTTAATCTTTTAAGAATGAGCTTTTTTTTGCTAAACATCTTTTGTAACATAGCTTTTTTATTTAAATTCTTTTTGTATCAGTTTTTTTATCTCTTCTTTGTTTTGCACTTTGTAGAATTTTCCCTGCGGCCAGATGCAGATGACTGAACCCTCAGCGTTGCAAAAACCCAAACATTTTGTATTTGAACAGAAAATTTCATTAGTATATCCTTGTTCACGAAGCCAGAGTTTTATTTCTTTGACATCTTCTTCTGTGATTCTTGGTGCACAGCTTGGCTTTGCATCATTTATTCGTTCATTGATGCAAACAAAGACATGCATTTTTGGTGTTGTAAGAATTTGTTTTGCCATGTTGTCAATCCAAAGCTTTAAAATATTCCTTTTTCTTTATAATTCTATGGTCAGTGTTTTGCGAGGGACTTTGTATGGTGCAATTGTGAGCTTTGCTTTAGGCGGCATTGTCTTTGGGTATACTTTACAGCTTGCTCTTTTCTGTTTGCCTTTAGGTTTCTTTTTTTATTGCATGTGGAAGAATTGGGCTTAGATTTCTGTAATTTCTTTTTCTGTTGCAGTGACGAAGCGGATTCCTACGCCTAAATTCATGAGTGCAGTGAGAAGGGCCATGTGCTCCTGTCCAGAGCCAGAGGTGAGATTGATGGCAACATCCCCTGAGAGCTTGTCTTTAAGGGCTTCTTCTATTGCTTTTTTCATGCTGTCTATGCTTTTGTTTGGGTCAATAATGACTAACTTTACAGGTTTTGCAGCACTGAATTTTTCCTTTCCAAAATCATTTGTTATAAGGAAGATGTTTCGCCACTCATAATTACTGATAAGTTTCGCGACTTCCATCCAGGTTCCCTTCCCTGTGCTTAAGCAGCAGACTAAATCTGTCATTTTGCTTTTTTCAGATTCTTGAGTATATAAAACATTCTGTGCTCTCGAACATATCTTCTCCACCAGCACAAAGCTTTAATATATGAAATTCTCTTTTTCTGGACATGGAAGACATCGTTCAGTATGTGTGTTCGGATTGCCGATTCCGCTTTAAACGAAAGGCAAGTTGGAGTGATCCCATGTGCCCTAATTGCGGCAGAGAAGGGTCTTTTGAGCGAAGTGATAACACCATCAACAAGTTCATTAAAGAAGCTGAAGATTAAGAAATTTTTCCTTTTTGCCAATCTTTTAAAATCATTCTTGCTGTGGCGTCTATGTTTGCTATTCCACCCTTTCCTAATTTTTTATATTTGAGGGCAATTTCTTTGATTATTTTTTCTGCATTTCCTTCTTTGATTCCATAGTGTTTGCAGATGATATTTCTTTTTTGGTTGATGAGCTCCATTGCTGCAAGGTCTGGATCTTTTGTTTTTGTGAAATCTCTTGCGCCAATGACCGAGAGTTTGATTTCATCTTTTTCCATGTAAGGAAGCACCCCAGGGGTGTCAAGAAGGTAAATATTTTCTGTGATTCTCACCAGCTGTCTTCCTTTTGTAAATCCCGAGTGCGGGGAAGTTCTTGTTGCATGTCTTCCTTTCAGTGCATTAATGACAGAACTTTTTCCTGTATTTGGATAGCCAACGACGCCGACGGTTACATTCTTTCCTTGTGCAAGCTCAAGAATTTTCCTTAAAAGGATTGTTGTTCCCTTGTGTTCTTTTGCAGAAAGGTACACTACATTTTGCTTTTTTTTCTTCCATTTCTCCATGAGGCTTCTTTCTACAAGGTCTGTTTTGTTTAGCACATGAATAATTGGCTTTTCACCAGCTCGCTCTTGGAGTTCTGGATTGTCTGTGAGTTCAGGAAAACGAGCATCCATTACTAAGAGAATGATATCAGAATCTTTGATTACTTTATTGACTATTTCCCAAAAATTTTTCATATTTTTTGGATAGTTGTGCACTTTAAAATACTTCTCTTTTCCATAGGTGGGAGTACAATAATAATTATAAAGATGAAGTGGGAGTTATAAGCTCATGAAAGGAAAAATATCTTTGCTGCTCTTATTGGTTCTTGTGCTTTCCGCCTTTGATGTTTCTGCTGCGCAGGGTTGCAATAGTTTTTGTAAGACAAAAGATTATCTTCATGGCGTGTGCAGGGCTACTACTGAGAGCGGCTTTTGTCAGGGTGATGAACAGGTGTATGGCTTTTCACAATGTACAAACTATAAGCGCTGCTGCTGTGGGAATTCTGAGCAAGTTTTAAAGGAGGATTCCAATGTTACAAGTGTTCAAAATGAAACTGTGTCTGAAACGGCTCCTTCTTCTGTACAAGGAGATTTTCACTGGGGAAGCTTTGCAAAGAGTATTTTCTGGTATCTTGTGATACTTGTACTCCTTTTGGGGTTTGCAGTGTTTATAAAAAATAAGGCTTTTTTCTCAGAGCCTAAAAAAGAGGAAGCTAAAGAGGAATTACTCTAATTTTTTGATCCTTTGTTCCGATTCTGAGATTTCTTAGTTCAAATTTCTTTATTCCCTGAGAATCTGCCCATTTCTTTGCTATTTCTTCACTTTTGAAGCTTTTTGGGCGTTTTTTTCTATCTCTATTCTCTGGTCTTGTGCATCCTAAATGTGTTGGAGAAGCTGTTTTTCTCTTCGCTCTTGTATGAATCTTTGTCATTTTTATGAAGAGTATAAAAGGGGTTTATATGCTTTTCTTTTCTTTTAGGTATTACTCTTGAGGTGTAGCAAATGAAAACGCTTATAAATAGAGTGTTATTTCTCAGTAGTACAAAAATACTCGCGAGGTATAAAAAAATGAATACAAAACTAAAAAATAGTCTTCTTTTTGGGTTGGGAATGTCTAGTGCTTCTGCTTTGGCTGCAGATGAAAACCCTTATGCTGATTTACATAGTGTTCCTGGGGAATATGAGATTGTTATGGTGCCAAAAGGAACTCCTCTTTATCAAGTCGCTTCTGAATATACTCGAGGAGATAAGAATCTTGAAAATGGTATTTTAAGAACAAGTATGTGTGATAGTGTGGAGACAAGACTTCTTGTTTCTCGTGAGAATAATGCTATTGCAAAATTGACTGCAAAGGTAGCAGAAAAATATGGATTGGATGGTCTTCGAACTGCTATGCTTCTTGATGATCAAAAGATTGTTATAAAGAATGACCAATGCGCAGATGTTGCACTTGTTTATGAGTCAGATGGACTTTTAGGAGATGGTTTTGCTGCATTGGAAGGTTATCATGGATTTGTTCCTGCTGCTATTCCAAATAGCTCCTACCAAAATCCTGTTGTTGAGGCATATAATCCTACAGTGACTATTTCAGAGACAACACCTAGCGTTACTATTACTCCTGCAGTTCCATCTCCGGTAGAGAATGGGTCAGAAGATATGCCTGAATGCACATGGAATTCTTTTGATGAGGAATGTAGAGAAATACCTTCTGTTCCTGATGTTACTCTTATGGGCCCGCATACAAATGCTGGTGTTCCTGATGAAGCTCCTTTAGCTATTCCTTATGTTGCTGAAGGTGTTCAAGGCTCAGCAGTGTGGACAGAAAGGCAAAAGCCCAATTTTCTTGCTGGAGGCTATCAGTACATTTCCGAAGCTGGCAAGGCACCTTTATCAGGGCATGGCCTTTGGTTCTCTGGAAGGGGATATCTTCCTTTGGATGATAATGGTGTTGCTTTGAATGTGCATCATATATGGTTAGATTTTCTTCAGTATGCTTCTTCAAGAAAAGATCATGCAGTTGTAAGTGATGTTGATGCAAGTGCTGTGTATCTTTTCCCATTGAATGGCACAGCTCATCTTGATTTAGGTATTAACTTTGATGGTCGTACGGCATCTGTTGATTATGCTGGTGTTCATGCAAGGACAGGACAATTTGCAATAAGTCCAGAAGTCGCTTTTCATCTTGAGAAAGAAAAATTCTTGATGCAAGGAAGAGTCTCTGCAGGATTAGGAAATGTTTCCACTCATGTTGCTGTTCCTGGATTCCAAGATACAGAAGATTCTTTGTTAAAGTTCAAGCTTGAAGCAGATGCAGCTTACAGATTAGGTCCAGTAAGAGTGGGACCTTCATTAGAAATTGAAAATGATCAATCTCTTGGCACTACACAAGATGGCGGGCAAACAAATCAAACAGATTTGCGTTTCACTCTTGGTGGTCAGGGATCAGTTACTCTTGCAGATGGTTTGGAAGGAGTATTAGATCTCGGATGGGTTCATTACATTGCACCTATCAGCAATACAGATTCATTTAGGGGAGCCTTAGGACTAAAGTACAGCTTTGGAAATGCTGGTACGGAGGAATAAAGAAATGAGAAAAATACTTTTATTTTTTGTTGCTTTGATTTTAGCTGTAAGTTTTGTCAGCGCTGCTGGGACTGTTGTTATTACACCAAGTTCTCCAACAGAGAATGATGCTCTTACTGCTTCTGTTCAAGGTTATGAAGATACTACATTTGATTTTTATTGGATGAAGGATGGCGCAACGTATTACACTAGTGAAGGAACATCTTCTACTCTTTCTGCCTCCAAGACAAATAGCGGGGATGTGTGGACTGTTTCTGTATGGGTACCAGCAAGCGCCGGGTATGACTCTTATGAGTATGGCAGCAAGACTGTCACTGTTGTAAATAGTGAGAGCTCTGGTTCTGAGAACCATGCTCCTCTTGCTCGGGATATTTCCTTTACTGTGACTGAAGGGGATTTGATTGATGTAGATTTGGTCCAATATAATAGCTATGCTTCTTATATTAGTAGCTTAAAGAATAGATTTACCAATGGACAAGACGTGCCTGCATATGATAGTGATGGTGATGTTTTGCAAATAGGCTATAATTCTTTGCTCGATGCAGATGGACAATGGCAGACTGCTGTCGGTGATGCAGGAAGTTATACTGTTTTTGCTAAAGTATATGATGGGGATGTTAGCACTGATGTTACAATAGATATTACTGTTAAAGAAGCAAGTTCTACTGATAACCATGCTCCTCAAGCAACTAATATTCACTTTACTGTGACTGAGGGTGATTTGATTGATGTGAACATGAAGCAGGATTCTGCATTCTTTGTTTTTATCAATGATAGGGTTAAAACAAGCATTTCCCAATCAGAAACTCTCTATTCTTATGATAGTGATGGTGATGCATTGACTATTAGCTTTAGTCCAACGTATTTGGATAGCAATGGACAATGGCAGACTCAAGCTGGCGATGCTGGTGTTTACAGCACTACAGCATTGGTGAGCGATGGCACTGTATCTACTACAGCAAACATAAAGATTACTGTTCTTGCTGGTGCTTGTGCAGATTCTGATGGTGATGGCATATGTGATGTTGATGAATGCACTGACTCTGATGGTGATGGCATATGTGATGTTGATGAATGCACTGATTCTGATGCTGATGGCATATGTGATGTTGATGAATGCACTGATTCTGATGGCGATGGCATATGTGATGTTGATGAATGCACTGACTCTGATGGCGATGGCATATGTGATGTTGATGAATGCACTGACTCTGATGGCGATGGCATATGTGATGTTGATGAATGCACTGACTCTGATGGCG
>JACRKH010000016.1 GCA_016235495.1 Candidatus Woesearchaeota archaeon | reverse complement strand
GGAGGGACTTTTGATTGCACACAAGGTTATCCTTCGACTTCAGTTACTGCTGGGGGCTTGACGAGCAGTGCTGCTGGAAGGTATCAATTTATTCAAAGTACGTATGATCTTTTAAAGAAGAATGGAGAGTTTTCTAATGGGTTCTGTGAAACTGATCAGGATAAGGCTGCTTTGTATCTTGTGCATAACAGGAGAGGTGTAAGTGTTAATGAGGTACAGAATGCATACATTAAGGGCAGTGGAAGCAAGGAGTGGCTAGATGTGCTCGATAAACTCGCTCCTGAATGGGCTTCTCTTCCTATGACTGGGGGTGCTTGTGAAGCAAATTCTGCTTGTAAAGCAAAAGGTTGTATAGAGGGAAGGGGATGTTATGACCAAGCTGCGAATGATCAGGCTACTTTGTATAGTGTTTTTGAAAATTGTTATGCAGTGCATAGTGGATCTAGAACAAGCACTAGTATTGCCAGCAGTGCTGGTGCTTCTTTTTCTTCAAATTCTGATTTAACCGAGCTGGCTCCTTCACGAGATCTTGTTGTTCAGGCTGATGAACCCTATATTGTATCTGTTGCTGCAGCTGCTCTACAGAGTGCTGCGCAGGAATTTTATTTGAATGAAGGAAAAGCAATTGTTGTTGCTGATGCTGCACGAACATTACGAGAGCAAGCTCAGCTGCTTTATGATAATTGTTTGGTGAATGCTGATGGGAAATGCAGTGTGCCTACTTGTAATGCTGCATCTGGCTCTTCACTGATATCTGGTTCTTCAAATGCTTATACTTTGAAAGGAGCTTTGGCTGGTGTTACTGATGAGAATATGATTGTCTCTACTTTGGAGGCAAATGGCAGAGAAGAAAAATGTTCGCATACTTCTCTTGCTGCTGTTGATCTTTGGTGTGATGATGGGGGAAGTAGTTATGTTCATGATCCTCAATGCCAGGATAGATTGAGGCAGGCCATGATTGATGCTGGGTTCTGCCGTCTTGATAGTGAGGCTTGGCACTTTGAGTGGGATGCAAGTGAGGTGGAAGGTACAAAGTGCAGTATTCGTGCTGATGCAACTTATAAACGTGATGGAGTGGCTTATGACCCTACTGCAAATGGCTGCACTCTTTGGGATTATCAAGCGAATGTGTGTGTTCAACAATGAGGGCGTATTTTAAATTATTTTTACGAGTGTTTTCTATAGACCTATTATTATTTTCTTTATTAGCATTTATAGGATATTTTTCTAAGAAATGGGTAGCAAACTTTTTTGTTCGAGTGCAGGATTTTCAAACACAGGCTCAGGCATTGCAAAGCGGCTTAGCGAATAAAAGTTCTGAAGCTCTTTTTCAATTTGAGCCTTTGCTGCAGCAGATGGAAAGTATGGCCAGATTTGTGTATTATTATACCCTTTATCTTTTGCCTTTGATAGTGATTTTATTATTTAGTATTGCTGTGTATGTTCAATTCTCTCGAAAGTTCTCTTGGAAGATGCTTGGGAGGATATTTATTTTTGATATTCCTTTTTTAGTTTTCTTTTATTTCATAGAATCTCCTTTCTTTGACAGCGTTGCTGTGCTGGGGAAAGATTTTTTTATGTATAGCATTCTTCTTTTGCTTGCTTTTTATGTTTGGCATACAGGTATTTTACTTTTATTGAAAGAGGAACAGAAAAAATATAGAGTTTTATATGCACAATTTCTTCCTTTGTTCTTGCGTTTTGTTTTGTTTATAATCTTCTTTGCTTTAAGCCTTATTTTAGCAGGCTATTTTGTTTTGAAGATTTATACTGCATCTTTCTTGGGCTTGGAATGGATTTCTGTGTTGCTTCTAATATTTCTTTCTCTTCTTTTAGCAGAGTTTTTTCGTCTTTGGTATGCTCGGAAACTTGATACTTTGCTCTAGCAATGTTTATTAATCTCCAGTAAATTTTGTTTTTTATGGTGAAGGTTGGGGTTGTCAAGACAAGACCGGAAACAGTATTAGAAGATTATAGAAAAGTTATGGAGCTTGCTGACTATAAAAAATTTATTTCTCCAATGAATGAGACTATCCTGAAATTAAATTTATCTTGGAGTTTGTATTATCCTGCATGTTCGACACAGCCATGGCAGCTGGATGGCATCCTGAAAACTATGACTGAGGATGGATACAAAGGTTTGCATGCAATGGAAAATAAAACTGTGGTGACTGATGTGTGGAAGGGTGCAAAAGGAAATAAGTGGCTGCCTGTATTGAAGAAGTATGGTTTACGGTACGAGCCATTAACAGATACAAAATGGGTTTCCTATACTCCTCAAGCAGAAATGCTTGCCTTGGATGAAATTTTTCCTGAGGGGCAGATGATTCCTGCTTGTTTCATTGGAAGAAATATTGTGCATCCTCCAACGGTTAAAACACATGGCCACACGATGATGACTGGTGCGATGAAGAATGCATTTGGCGGTCTGATTACAGAAAAAAGACATCATTGTCATAAAAAGATTCATGAGGTTCTTGTAGATTTGCTTGCCATACAAAAAGAAATTCATCCTGGCATATTTGCAGTGATGGATGGGACTGTTGCTGGTGATGGCGCCGGGCCTCGAACAATGATTCCTAAAGTGAAAAATTATCTGCTGGCTTCCGAGGATCAAGTTGCAATTGATGCGATCTCTGCAAAAATGATGGGTTATGATCCGATGCGTATTAAGTTCATCAAGCTTGCACATGATAAAGGCCTGGGCTGTGGTGATGTGGAACAAATTGAGATAGTTGGCGAAGATATCAGCACTGTGAATTTTCATTTTTCTACAAATAAAAGCCCTGTTATTTTTTGGGATCAGATGTTTCGAAAAGGCGGGCTTTCTTTTGTCGAGCCTTTATTATTTCATACGAAAGCTTTCAATATGGCTATATTCGGGAGCGCCTTTTATCATGATTATCTTTGGTATAATTTAGTTGGCCGCTCTCGTATAAAGAAGTTTATGAGGACTCCTTGGGGAAGGCTGTGGAAGAAGTATTAGAATTTACATTCTCTTGTTCTCGCTCTTTTCCTATCTTCAGAAATAATTTTCTCTATTTTATCTAATTCTTTCTTATCTCCTGACCATTTTCCAAAGAAATCTAGAATATTTGGTCTTTTTGTTTTCATATTATCTTTCTAAAGTCTTTGTTTTATTAAAACTTTTGCTTGACCTATTCGTCTATGATTCCTATTCTTTTACAAATGAAACACATTCTTTTTTTTGGTGTGTAGAAATACTTCTTGTTACAGGCGGTGCAAATAGGAATTTTTTTTATTCTTCTAGACACAACGTTGATTTTATTACACTTGGAACAGAGTTCTTTAAGGACTTTTTGGGGGTGGCATCTTTCACATAAACCTCTTGCTTTATGTTTCCTGCTTATTGAATGGCATTCTGTACAAGAAGGATACTTTATTCCCCATGGACTGCTACCATTTTGAATGCTCTTCTTTAACTATTCATAAATCTTCTCACTTTCTTTTTGAAAATCTTTCATCCTATTTACCCAAAGCTTTATATAGATTAAAGTAGTCCTTTTTAGAGGTAAAATGGCACGAGTTGATTGTATTCACTGATTGTATTTCTGATTTATCTAGTCGTCAAACCAATGAAAAGTTTTTTAAACGATTAGTTGGTTCTTTCTTTTCATACGAGAGTAGTCGTATAATGGTTAGTATAGAGGACTGTGGATCCTTTGATGGGGGTTCGATTCCCCCCTACTCTCCTTTTCCAATATTAGAGGTGGTGACATGAGTAGTATACAAAATGCGAAGGGAACGAGGGATTCTTATCCTGAGGAAATGATTTTACAGCAGCGAGCATTGGCTGTGCTGCGAAAGAATTTTGAGATTTTTGGTTTTAACCCTTTAGAGACTCCTGTGCTTGAGCCTTTTGCTGTGTTAGCATCAAAGTATACAGGTGGTGCTGAGATTCTCAAGGAAACTTTTTCTTTGCGAGACCAGGGGAATAGAGAGTTAGGACTGCGATATGACCTTACCGTTCCTTTTGCACGTTTTGTTGCGATGAATCCTCAGTTAAAGATGCCTTTCAAGCGATATCAGGTTGGGAAGGTTTTTCGAGATGGGCCTATCAAGGCAAATAGGTATAGAGAGTTTACGCAGTGCGACTGTGATATTGTAGGAACGAAGAGTC
Source organism: Candidatus Woesearchaeota archaeon (assembly GCA_016235495.1). GTDB lineage: Archaea > Nanobdellota > Nanobdellia > SCGC-AAA011-G17 > GW2011-AR17 > JAGVZZ01. Next base: position 14,056 of record JACRKH010000016.1, on the reverse strand, counting down.
TTGCTGCAGATGCTGAGTGTGTACAATTATTTTTACAAGTGTTTACTGCATTTGGATTGAATGTTGTTGTCCGTGTCAATAATAGAAAAATTTTAGATGAAATGATGGATACATTGCAGATTGCTGATGCACTACGAGCTGGTGTTATTCTTGCAATAGATAAATTGGATAAAAAATCACAAAGAGAAGTTGAAGTTGAAATAGCTGCTTTAGGTATTTCTCTTGATGCTGTCAAGAAATTATTTTCTGTGCTTGCATGGAAAGGAAATAATAGTGATTTGCTGCAGAAGGTTGAAGGACTTGTTGGCAAGGAGAGTATTGGTTTACAAGAAATGAAAGAATTGCTTTCTTATTGCGAGACATCTCAAGTGCAGTTTGTTCCTTCTCTTGCTCGAGGATTAGCCTATTACACTGGAACTATTTTTGAAGTGTATGCTGAGGATGTTGTTTCCAGCATTGGCTCTGGAGGAAGATATGATACTATGATTGGCAATCTTCTTGGCGGGAAACAAGAGTATCCTGCAGTAGGCTGTTCTTTTGGTTTGGATGTGATTGTGAATGCACTGAAGGAAAAACAAAAGCTTGAAGAGAAGAGTGTGGTGAAATTGTTTGTTGTTCCTATTGGTGTTCCTTTGGAGAAACTGTGGAAATCTGTCACACAATTGCGTGCTTCTGGCCTCGCAACAGATGTGTATTTTGCCGGGAAGAGTGTGTCCAAGGCTTTAGATTTTGCGAATGCATATAAGCTTCCTTATGTTGCCTTTGCCGGCGAGGATGAACTGCAGAAAGGGAAGTTGAAATTGAAGGATATGCGTTCAGGGAAAGAAGAGCTGCTCTCTGTGCAAGAGATTGTGGAAAAGCTTTTATAGTTTTACCCTCTAGAAGAGTGTATGGATCAAAAAGATATTTCGAAGCTCTTGAGTTTGCTTGCTTCTCTTCGCGTTTGTTCTGTGGATTATGTTTTTTTTATTGCAAAAGATGCGAAGAGATTTCAAACGAATAAAAATATTGCTGATGTTCGTTATGAGTTTGCGAATCGTGTGAGAATATTTGAAGGGCATGTAAAGACTTTTGAATCTTTGCTGAAGCATATGCCTTCTGATGCGGTGAATTGGCGTTTTCTTTCTACTGTTAAAGAGTCTGTGCTGCATCTTGCCGAGGACTGGCATAGAATTGATGTGCAGGCAAAGGAATATAAGTTTCTTGGCAATGAAATTGCGGTGCGAGAAAGAGTTGGTGCTGTTATGCAAGAGTGTGTGGCCTTAGTGCATTGAGAGTATGATGCGCGGAACATGCATCAGGTTTCAAGGTGAGAAGCGCAGCCAAGTTTTATCTTGTGAATAGATGTTTTAAGCCAAAGAAGTATTTATAGATTTCCATCCTCCAAGCAGAAAGTTTATTAAGTAAGGAATCCTTACTTTCTACCATGGAAGTTGGAACGATCAAAATGTCCTCAAAGGGGCAACTTGTTATTCCCAAAGATATTAGGGAAGATGTAGATGCTGGAGAGGGAACTCTTTTTGCTGTTGTAGGAAGCAAAGACACTATTGTTCTAAAGAAGCTTCTCGCTCCATCAAAAGCAACACTGCTTAAAGAATTAGAAACCATAGCTAGAGAAGGGAAGAAACGTCTGCAGGCAAAAGGTATTCAAGAGTCGGACATACCAGATATTGTTCACAGGTTTCGAAAATCAAAGCAAAGATGAAAGTTGTTTTTGACACGAATGTCCTGCTTTCCGCAACGTTATGGTATGAAAGCGAAGCACAAAAACTACTCTTTGAACTTATCAAGGCTGATTTTACTATTTATAGCTCTGTAGAGATCCTTTCAGAATACAAAAAAGTACTCAAAAGGGACTTTAATTATACTCATGAAGAGATTGGTTCTATTTTAGAAACCGTTCTTGCAACGCTTATTCTTGTTGAGCCAATAGAGAAGATATATGTAGTAAAAGATGACCCAGAAGATAACAAAATCATTGAATGTGCACTTGCTGCCAATGCTGATTGTATAATCAGTTATGATGCACACTTATTGAAGCTTGAAGAATATAGAGGAATAAAGATTGTTTTGCCAAAGGTTGTGAGAAGAGAACTGTCTTTGTAATCCTTAAATATAGAAAAAATAGCTATAGTTTTTTCCAACCTTTTGGGGTCTTTACTTTTGTACGGCATCTTTTATGTACCCATACACTGTTCCATTCATGAGAATTTTTATGTAATTGGGAAGGTCTTGTATAGCCCATAAGATCGGAATCTTTACTTAAACTATCAACACCTTTTTTACATACATTACATTTTTTATATCTATATTTTGTATATTTTCTCTGCGAAAGTATACGTAAAACAGCTTCTTTCTCTATCTTTAACTTTTCAACACAAGAAAACGGATGTTCAAGTACAGGCTTACATTTTTTACGTAAAGACTCTTTATACATATACTGATCACAGTCTATATCATCACAAGAGCCATCTAATGCCCAAGTAGTTCTATCTAGGATGTCTACTAATAGATTATATTCTTCTTGATTTTTATCTTCCATATTTTACCTACAGTAAAGATATTTTTATACTTTTCTAGAACTACAAGAGAGCATGATGCGCGGGACAGGGTTCGAACCTGCGTAAGCACTAAGCTACTAGGTCCTAAGCCTAGCCCGTTTGACCACTCCGGCACCCGCGCATATGCTCCTTTGTAATTAGGATTTCTTTAAAAAAGTATCTTTTTCTTTGGATAAGTTTTTATATGTAGTATTTTTTCTTTTTCTTATGAAACGGGCTTTAGGTGTAGATGTAGGCGGGGTAATTATTGATACGAGTGATGGAGGCATTGAGAATCCTTTCTTTGGTGAGGATGGCTTTGTTCAGGCAAGAGTCCATTATTTTGCATTTTCAGTTCTCAAAGATCTTAATGTACTTTTTCATGGACAAGTGTATGTTGTTTCTAAATGCCATTCTAGGATGGAAAGAAAAATTTGTGCATGGATGGAGGTTCATGATTTCTCTCGTCGTACTGGGATTCCTTTTGATCATATTTATTTTTGCAAGGAGAGAAATGAAAAGGCTCCTCTCTGTCTTAATTTGGAGATAAGCGACTTTGTTGATGATCACCTTGATGTTCTTCATTATTTACATTCTGTTCCATATAAATATTTGTTTCAGGGTCATCCAGATGATATAGAGGAATATCAGAATCTTCTTCCTTTTGTTCATCATGTGCATAATTGGTTAGAGTTAGGGCAGCAACTGCATCGTTCTTTCTAGAAAATAAATTGTCCAGAATGCTGATCATACATTCCTGCAAGATAGCGTGCTTCATTCAAAAGATTATGTGCAGGTTCAGTTGCTTTAAAGTTTCTTGGCCTGCTCGCTCCTCGCCAAGTGAATTGATAATTTCCTTGTGTTTCTTTTAGTTCAAGGGGAGAGCCACTCATTTCTACAGCATATCTTCTTAGATCCGAGACAGTCAGTTGATGGATTTCATCTATGTGAACTGCGCTTGCTCCCAACTTTATTGTAATATCTGTGTGATTCATGGTAAAATTCCTAGTGTTTTCCTGGCTTCATCCAGACATAACTTCTTCGTTTTGCAGAGTTCCCATAGCCACAGCTTGCACATATCCCACTAATCTTATGGTATGCTGCTTTTCCACATCTTCGGCATAGGATATGTATGTCCTTTCTGGACTTCTTCCCCATACTTGCTTGGCCTTTTGTCATGGTCTTATGCTGGCGAGATTAAAATGATTGTATCCCCACGAATGAAAGCTTTTCCAAGTTTTCTTTTGAGAGCACCATTTTCCCACTCTTCTGCTTCATCTAGAACTGTGTTTATATGAATATCAAATGCTTTTAGTTTTCCAATGAGTTGAACCTTATTTTTTAATTCGACAACAACGCGGTGACCACGTGCTTCATTTAATGCGTCCAATGGACGATCTGTTTCCATTTTTTGAGCCTCCAAATACATAAAATTGCTATGACAAAACGTGAAACACTATTTAAAGCTTTCCTAAAGTGCATTGCGAGGGCAAAGAGAAACTTATTTAAATGACTGAAAATTTCACAGGACTATGGCATTAACATCACATAGATCAAAAAGAAAGGCGAGTGGTGGAAGATATCAAGCTGCTCGGAAGAAAAGAGTGTTTGAGATTCGATCGCAGCCTGTTTTGACTAAATTAGGGGAGAGAAAAGTAAAAACTGTTCGTGGTGTTGGCGGCAATACAAAACAGAGAACACTTTCTGTTGCTGAAATTAATGTGTATGATCCTAAAACTAAGAAATATTCCCGAGAAAAAGTGAAAACTATTGTAGAAAATAATGCAAACAGGCACTTTGTGCGACGTAATATCATGACCAAGGGTGCAGTTGTTGATACTTCTAAGGGCAAGGTAAAAGTGACTTCTCGACCTGGCCAAGTGGGTGTTATTCATGGGATTTTGGTCAAGTAGACTCGTTTTATTGGGGTAGGGAGTAGAAAAGCTTATAAACTGGACTTACATCACCTATTTAAAGATTTTGTTTATATCTGAGGCTTCGATGGCAAGTGCAATAAGAAAATGTCCTGAATGTGCTGGAACACAACTTACTCATAATAAGGATAAAGGGGAAGTCATTTGCCGAAGCTGCGGTCTTGTTATTGAAGATAAAATGATTGACTTTGGCCAGGAATGGCGAGAGTTTGATTCTGATGATTCTGATAAGCGAAGGCGTACAGGTGCTCCTATGACTTACACAAAATATGATCGTGGATTAGGAACTGATGTTGGCCAAAAGCAAGACATTTATAGACTTTCTGGCAAGGGAAAAAATAAATATTTTCGATTGAGAAAGTGGCAATACAGAATTTCTACTGCTATTGAGAGAAACTTGAAATTAGCTCTTGCTGAATTGAAGAGAGTTGCTTCTTATTTGAAACTTCCTAAGTCTGTTGAGGAAGAATCTGCTCGTGTGTACACGCTTGCTGTACAGCGAGGATTAGTTCGAGGACGATCCATGGAGTCTGTTGTTGCTGGTGCGTTATATGCTGCATGCAGAAGACATGAAGTTCCGAGAACTTTGGATGAACTTGCTGAGGCATCTGGTATTGATAAAAAAGAAATTGGAAGAACATACAGATTTGTCACAAGAGAATTAGGGATTAGAATTTTACCTTCAAATCCTATTGATTATATCCCTCGATTTGCATCTGCATTGCGTTTGAGTGCAGATACACAGAGCAAGGCTGTTGAAATTTTAGAAATGGCGCAGAACTCTGAGCTTACTTCTGGAAGAGGGCCAACAGGTATAGCTGCTGCATCTTTGTATGTTGCTGCATTAATCAATAATGAAAAGAGAACGCAGCGAGAAGTTGCGGATATTGCTGGAGTGACTGAGGTGACTATTAGAAATCGATACAAGGAGCTGCTGAAGAAACTTAACCTTAAGGATAAAATTAAGAAGTTAAAGTTAGATGAAGAATAAGTTTCTCATTTTTTTATGAAAGCATTGTTGAAAAAAAGCAGGAGAGAATATGTTCTTCCTACTGGTGAAATTATAAAAGCTTCTCAGCTTCATGCAATAGACAACTTTGTTGTTTACAAAGAAGATTTGGATGCTGCACTTGAAGAGTATAGAGGGTCTTCTCAACATTATTATAGCCTTTGTCCTGCTGTAGGCGGAGTGCGCATTTCTATTTTTGAAAGAAGGGAACAAGCTTCTTCTTTTTCTTTTTCCTGTGATGTTTTAGAATATAGGAATAATGTGTATGTTGATTCTGTTCATGGGAGGTTTGTTCGTCCTGAAGATGTTGGATTTCTTGCTACGAGAGTTCTGAAAAGAAATGAGACTCTTGAAAATGTTCTTGCAGAAGAAAGAAAAAGACTTCTTTCTGAGGGGAAAGGTCCTACTCACTATAATTACTCCTCTATTGGTTTAGTAGAAATACTTCATGTTATGAAAATTCCTGATTCTTCTTTTTCTCTTCTTTCTGATTTGTATAAGGCTGCAAAGTAGAAGAAATGTTTAAATAATCTTAGGTCTCTTTGTTCTCTATGAAAAAGCTGGTGTTGTATATTTTTGTTTTTGTTTTGTTTGCAGCTGTTGTTCAGGCAGCATGTTCTGAGTTTCTTGATGCTGGGGATACTCCTGGCACTTTTGGCTATGTTTCTGTGGATGGAGTTTTCAAGGCAGACACTTGCAGTTCTTCAACGAAGTTAACAGAATATTCTTGCAATGGAAATACTTATGCCAGTACTTCATATACTTGTCTTTCCTGTTCTGAGGGAGTATGCTACACTTCAAGCTGTTCACAGGCTAATCAATGCAATCCTGTTTTACAAAAATGGTGCGATGCTGGTGCAAAGACTTGGTCGAGCAGCAGTTATTGCACGGATAGTGTTTTAGGATGTTATTTGAAAGATGCAAGCTGCACTGCGAGTACGTGCACAGAAGGGAGCTGCGATTATAAAAGCCATACTTATTGTTCTGGAAATACTTGGGTGAGTGAAGGATATTGTGATGTTTCTCATTGCGCTGGTGATGCTGCATCAAAAGGCTATTGTTTTTGTGCGGATACGAAAGCAACTAGTGAGACTGATTGTTCCGATAATAAAGATAATGACTGTGATGGGAAAGTAGACTGCAATGATAGTGAATGCAGTGGAAAAAAAGGTTGTGAATGTACGAGTGGAAGTTCGCAACAATGCGGGAGTGATGTGGGTGCTTGCAGTTTAGGAACACAAACTTGCGTCTCTGGTTCTTGGGGTGCATGTTCTGGTGTTGAGCCGAGTGCAGAGAAGTGTGATGGCAAGGATGATGACTGTAATGGTGTTATTGATAATGATTGTATTTGTGTACAGGGTGATACTCGAGATTGCGGGGCGAATATAGGGATTTGCAAAGCAGGCATACAAATTTGTCAGAATGATGGAAGTTGGAGTTTGTGTTATGGCGCTTCTTATGCTGCTTCAAAGATTGAAAGCTGCAATGGATTGGATGATAACTGCAATGGGCAGGTAGATGAGGGATGCGGCTGTGTTGCTGGGTCTACACAGATTTGCGGGAGCACTGTTGGTGTGTGCAAGCAAGGAATGCAAAACTGTGTGAATGGCACTTGGGATGAATGTTTGGGCGGAGTGCAGGCTTTCCCAGAAATATGCGGCGATAGTGTTGATAATGACTGCGATGGTCTTGTTGATAGTCAAGATGATACTTGTGCGTCTCAAGCGATTAATCTTTCTGCAGCTCTTGTTTCTTCAGGGACTAAGGAGGAAACAAAGGTTGGAGAGTGCAGCAGCGACAGTGATTGTTCGAGTGATTCTATCTGCAGAAGGAATATGTGTGTTTCTTCGGTTGCTACGAGTGTGTCTTCAGGAACTTCTGGGAGTGCGAGCAGTTCTGGCAGTTCAAGCAGCTCTTCAACAACTGAAAAGAAAAGCACTGGTGTGAACTGGCTGCTGTTTGCGATTCCTTTGTTTTTGCTGCTGTTTGCTTTGGTTTATTTTGTATTCAAACAAAAAAATAAAAGTTTTTTGAAAAAAAGTGAGAAGGGAACACAAAAAGTTGTTTCTCCACAGGTCTTTCAATCAATGTCTCATGGCTCTTCTGTGAAAAAGAAAAATTATTTGGATGAGACTTTAGAACAGTCTTTTAAAGAAAGCAGTCAGTTATTTAAGAAGTGAATATCCACAATCCTTAAAAATAGCAATTTTGCATTGTTTGCTATGCGGAGTGTTTGCGTTATTGGATTGGGATATGTGGGTCTGCCTTTGGCTCTTTTGTGTGCAGAAAAGGGTTATATTGTGTATGGTTCAGAACTTGATCTTAGAAAAATAGAACAGATGCAAGTTCATCATCCAGAAATTATTCTTAATCAGCCGAAGGGATTTCAAGCAGATGTTGTCATCATTGCTGTGCCTACGCCTGTTGATGAAAGGAAATTACCAGATTTGACTGCTGTGAAGCAAGCCTGTGCTTCTATTGCAGAATATTTAGATCATTCTGGGAGGTTGATTATCCTTGAGTCTACTGTGAATCCTTTTGTTTCTCGAAAGGTTATTCTTCCTCTCTTTGAAGAGAAAGGTTTTGTTGAAGGAAAAGATTTCTTTCTGACACATTGCCCAGAGAGAATTGATCCTGGAAATGTTCAATGGAATGTTTCTAATATCCCCAGGGTTGTGGGTGCTTTACAATCTGAAGGGCTGGAGAAAGTGACTGCGTTTTACAGGAGTATTCTTTCTTCAGATGTGAAGCCTTTGAGTTCCATTGAAGCTGCAGAGATGGTAAAGATTTATGAGAATTCTTTGCGTGCGGTGAATATTGCTTTTGCAAATGAAATGGCTATAGTTATGCAGAACATGAGGCTGGATGCGAAAGAAGTTATTCATGGCGTGAAAACAAAACCTTTTGGGCTTGATCTTTGCTTTCCCAGCTGCGGTGTTGGAGGGCATTGCATCCCTGTTGATCCTTTTTATCTTATTGATGAGTCTTTGAAAAGAGGCTTTGATCCGAGTTTCTTGCGGACTGCAATGAAAGTGAATGGGTATATGCCTGGCTATACTGTTTCTCTGCTTACTCATGCACTGAATGATGTGGGAAAGAGTGTGAGAGGGTCGACGATTGGTGTTCTTGGTGTTGCATACAAGAAAAATGTTGGTGATGTTCGAGAGAGTCCTGCATTAGATGTGATTAAGAAAATAAGAAGTCTTGGTGGAGTATTAAAAATTTATGATCCCTATGTTTCTCATTACAGCAATGCGAGCAAGGAGGAAGTTCTCTCTTCAGATGCAGTGCTTTTGCTTACTGACCATAAAGAATTTTTAGATTATGATTATTCTCAGGTTCCTGTGCTGATTGATGGGAAAAATGTTTTGGAGAAACACAGAACACATGGAGTGTATAAGGGCATTGGAAGGTAAAATTCTTGTTACTGGTGGTGCTGGGTTTATAGGGAGCCATGTCGTTGATGCGTTGCTTGCTCGTGGTCGAGAAGTTGTTGTTGTTGATAATTTTAATGACTATTATGACCCGCGAAGGAAACGAAGAAATATTGCTTCACATCTAGATGATAAGGCTTTTACTCTTGCTGAAGGAAGTATTGAGGATTTTTCTTTTTTGCAAAAAGTGTTTGAGAGGTATAAACCTCACAAAGTGCTTCATCTTGCTGCGCGTGCTGGAGTAAGGCCTTCGATACAAGACCCTCTATTGTATAAAGTGTCTAATGTTGATGGTACGCAGAATATTTTGGAGCTGGCAAGGAGAAATGCTCTAGGACAATTTGTTTTTGCTTCATCATCATCTGTGTATGGGGGGAATATAAAAATTCCTTTTTCTGAGGAGGATAGAGTAGACCAACCTTTTTCTCCCTATGCTGCAACAAAGAGAATGGGCGAGCTTTTAGGATATACTTATAGTCACTTGTTTGAACTTCCTGTTACTTGCTTGCGATTCTTTACTGTTTATGGCCCGCGGGGAAGACCTGATATGGCCCCTTACTTATTTACTGATGCAATTTCTAATGGAAGGCCTATAGAGATGTTTGGTGATGGAAGTACACGAAGAGATTATACTTATATTTCTGATATTGTTTCTGGGGTGCTTGCTTCTCTAGAGAAACCTTTTGCTTATGAAATTTTTAATTTAGGGAATAGTCAGACTGTTTCTTTGCGTGATTTTATTTCTACTGTTGAGGATGTTGTTGGTAAGGAAGCAATTATTCAACAAAGAAATTTATTTCCTGGTGATGTTCCTGTTACCTTTGCAGATATTTCTAAAGCAAAAAAAATGTTAGGCTATTCACCAGTAGTTCCTGTAAAGGATGGATTGCGACACTTTTTTGAATGGTATTCTCGAAATTCTATGTTGGAAAGCGATTAATAGAAATATTTATAAACTAGTTTTACTCTTGAGTATCCATTTGGGAGGTGGAGTATGAAAAAATTTCATACGGTAGTGTTATTATTGTTATTGGGTTTGAGTGTATTTTTGGTGAGTAATGTAAGTGGGATTATTCCTTCTCAGAATATATCACGTTCTGCAAATGCTTATGCGAATGAGTCCTATATTGCAACTGCGAGACCAAATTTTAATGTCACCTTTGTTGGTGAGAATCAGACGTATCTAATGGAAGTGTACATTAATGGTACTCCTAGGGGGTTTGCTGTGATTAATGATACCATTATCCAGAATTTAACCGTTAATGCAACTATTGTTGATGGTGTGAATTATACTTGGTTCATCAATATAAGTAATGGAACACAGAGTAATATTACAGGAAATTTTTTCTTGACCATTGATACTGTGAATCCTTCTATGGTTGTGAACGCTTCAACTATTACAAACAATTCTAATTTGACTACAGGTAACTTTACTATTGCCTTTGGTGGTGCATCTGATACAAATTATTTGAACTTTACTGTGTTATTGGTAAATTCTTCTAGTGGAGCTGTTTATAACAAAACTGTTTACAATGGCACAGCTGTCTTGGATGTAAACTATGTGAATGTTCCAGATGGTAATTATACTGTCAATGTTACCACTAGGGATAGGTCTAACAATGCAAATAGAAGTGTTAGTAGATTTGTTACTGTGGATAGCACTCCACCTGTTGTTACTTTGAGTATTTCTGACTCTAGTTTAATTGTTGGGGATACTTTAACCATTAGTTGTAGAGCATCTGATGTTATTGATACAAGTCCTTCTGGACCTACTATTAGAGTTCAGAGACCAGTAGATACGTCTTTTACTGTTTTTGCTGGAGGTACATGGACTGATACTTCCCAAGAGGGAACATATAATGTCAAGTGTGATGCGGGTGATTACATGGGTAATACTGCTCTATCCACAGGAACATTTTCAGTAGCAGCAGCAAATACAGGTAGCACTAGTGGTGGCGGGGGTGGCGGTTCTTCTGGCGGCTCTTCTGCTAGTACAGGAACTACTGCGACGACAACTCCTGTGGAAGTAACTCCTGTGTCTGTGGAATCTTCAGACAGCTGGTCGAGTGCTGGTTCTGTTGAGTATACAGATGTTGTAGAAGGTGCTGTGTATAGTTTGAGTTTCACTACAGCAGATGGTGCTACAGTTGATCACAGTATTTCTGTAAAGGCTGTTGATGAGACTGCAGGCACTGTTACCTTTGTTGTTGCAAGCGCTCCTACAGAAGTGACTCTTGCTGTAGGCGAGAGCAAGGAAGTTGATCTCAGCGGTGATGGGCAAAGTGACCTTAAGCTTACCTTGAATGGTATCACTGCTGGTGTTGCTGATGTGAGCATGGAGAAAATAGGTGTGTGGCTTGAGGCTACTGTATCGGTGAGTACCCAAGCAACAGAAAAGACTAGTTCAAGAATGTGGATATGGGTACTTGTTGTTCTTGTGCTTGTTGTTCTTGCTGTTTTCTTTTTTGTGGGCAGAGGTAAAACCCGTTCAACAAAACCTGCACGAAGAAGATAATTCTTTTATTTTTATTTTTTTATATTTTTGATGGCTTCTGTTTTTACTTTTGGCTGTGAAAGTTTCTTTGGGTATAAATATAGAGGGAGATTATAAAATTTTGAAGACAAAAAAATTTGAATTTAATTAAACTTCATGCAGAAAAAATATTCATTTAGATTTATAGAATTTTTTTGGTTCTTTGTAGAAAACTATATAAATAAGTTATTCTACTATGAGCTGGGAGAGGTGTGATGTGAAGAAGACTCATGTGTTGTTGTTGGTTCTGTCCTTGGTTATAGTTGTATTCTTTTTGAGCTCTAGAGTTAACGGTATTATCCCCAATGGGAATATAACAATTTCTTTTTATCCCAATGAATCTTATATTGCTACTTCACTGCCAAATATTAATTTTACTTTCATTGGAGAGAATGAGACTTATGGGGTGGAGTTCTATATGAATGATAGTGTTCGGTCTGGTCCACCTCAGAAGTTTAATGATACTATTTTGCAGAATATTACTGCTACTGCCCCGGTTGCTGATGGGGTTAATTATACTTGGCAGCTAAAGATCAGCAATGGAACGCAAATTAATTTTACAAGAAATTTTACTTTGACCATTGATACTCTCATTCCACTTATGGATTTCAATGCATCTACGATAACGAATAACTCTTACATTAGTTTGAATAATTTTTCAGTTGCTTTTGGTGGTGCGAGTGATACGAACTACTTGAACTTTACTATATTCTTGGCAAATCAAAGCAATGGAGCTATTGTGAACACGACTATTTACAATGGTACAACTCTTACAACAGTTGATTATATTAGTGTTGCAGAAGGGAACTATACTGTGAATGTCACTGCAACTGATAGGTCCAATAATAAGAATCGCACCCTGCAGAGGACTGTGATTGTTGATCTTACCAAACCTTTGATGGATTTTAATGCTTCTTCTATAGTGAATAACACTTATGTTGGGTTGAATAATTTTTCTGTTGCTTTTGGAGGAGTTGTTGAGACTAACTTTGGTAACATTACTGTCTTTTTAGCAAATCAAAGCGATGGCGCGATTGTGAACAAGACTATCTATAATACTACTACTCTCACAACAGTTGATTATATTAGTGTTCCAGAGGGGAACTATACGGTTAATCTTACTGCAACAGATTTAGCGAATAATAAGAATCGCACCCTGCAGAGGACTGTCATTGTTGATCTTACAAGGCCTTTGATGAATTATAATGCTTCTTCTTTGGTCAATAATAGTAATTTCACTACTGGAGCATTTGGGGTTATGTTTGGTTCGGTCACTGAGACAAACTTTGCAAATATTACTGTTTTCCTGACGAATAGTTCTAATGGTGTTGTAGTAAACAAGACTATTTACAATAGCACGGACATACTTGCTGTGAACTACACTGGTCTTGGAGATGGGAATTATACTGTGAATGTTACTATTACTGATTTGGCTAACAATAAAAATAGGACTGTGAATAGGTTTGTGACTGTGGATAGCACTGCACCTACACCGACGATAAGTCTTTCTTCTACAAGTGTTACTGCTGGGGCAAGTTTGACTATAAGTTGTTCTATAATAGATGGCATTGACAGTAGTCCTTCTAGTTCTGGTATTACTGTGAAGAGGCCTGCAGATCTTAGTTATAGTTCCTTTGCCGGTGGAACATGGATTGATACGAGCCAAGAAGGAACTTATAGTGTTCAGTGTCAAGCTGGGGATTATGCTGGTAACTCTGCTACGAAGACGAGCACTTTTGCTGTTACAGCTGTTAGTACTGGCTCTTCTTCTGGTGGAGGTTCATCTGGCAGTTCTTCTTCTGGGAGTGCAAAAGCTGCACCTGTTGCTCCTCCGACAGTTGAACAACCTGTTGTTGCTTCTACTCCTGTGTCTGTAGAATCTTCAGACAGCTGGTCGAGTACAGGTTCTGTAGAGTATAGCGATGTTGCAGAGGGCGCTGTGTATGAGCTTAGCTTTACTACTCCTGGTGGTGAAACAGTAGATCATAGAATTTCTGTGAAGGCTGTAGATGAGACTGCCGGCACTGTTACCTTTGAAATTGCAAGCACTCCTACTGAAGTGACTCTTGCTGTTGGCGAGAGCAAGGATGTCGATCTCAGCGGTGATGGGCAGGCTGATCTTAAACTTACTTTGAATGGAATTACTGCTGGTATTGCTGATGTAAGCATGGAAAAGATAGGCGAGTGGATTGAGCCTGCTTCAGTCAAGGAATCTAAGAAAAAGAGAGGTTTGGCAATTTTGGTTTTCCTTATTGTTGCTCTTTTAGTGATTGTTCTTGCTTATTTTGTTATTAGAGGGGGCAGGTCTGCAAAAGTGAAGAAGCAGTAACTATCTCTTTTTTTTCTGTAATGTCCGGATATTTTTTCGTGTTTTTAAATATTTCATTTTTCTGTCCTTTTCCAAAATAAATCAAACAGGTTTGGTAATTTTGTTATGAACGCCGAATTTGGCGTTTCATAATGGCCTATGTCCAAAGCTGTTGTGAGTCGATTGTTGTGCCATTCTATCCACTCTTGAAGTGTGTTAAATCTCCATCTATGTTTGTCATATTCCAGCCATCTTCTCTCCACTTTTCCATTGGTTTGTGGATTTTTGACTCTTGAGG
>JACRKH010000018.1 GCA_016235495.1 Candidatus Woesearchaeota archaeon | reverse complement strand
TATTTTTATAAACATTATAAGGCGTATGAAAAAGAAGCGTATCTTATTGAAGAAATGAGCTATTTTAGAAACAGGCTTGATTATTATGGCGAGGCTATTCCTTTTTCTTTTTATCAGCAGCATAAGAAAGAATTTGAAGAAGTTATAGATATTTTATTAGAAATTGTTAAGGTTTAAAGAAATGCCTCCAGTAGTCAAGCAAATCTTTTATTGTCTGCTCTATAGGAATTTTCTGCTCCCATGCCGTATGTGCTTTGAGTTTTTAAGATAGCTGATTAAAGAATTTCTTTAAGCCCTTTTTTTATTTTAGGAAGTTCCTTTTTGATTATTACCCAACATATCTCAAAATCTACTCCAAAATAATCGTGAATAAGTTTGTCTCTGGTTCCTGCCATTTCTTTCCAAGGAATGTCTTTATGCTCTTGCTGAAACTTTTTGGAAATATTCTTTGCTGCTTCTCCAATAATCTGAATACGATATATGCAAATATCTTGAAGATCTCTTTGTTTAAAAAATTCCTCTTTTGATTTGTTCTTTATTGTTCCTTCAATTATTTCTATGCTTTTCAATATGTGATCTAAAAAGATTTTAGGATCTTTTTCCATAGATTCTTACCTCCTCACTTAAAATCTTCTCTTTCAGGAGGGGGTGTAAAGAATTGTAGGTAATTGCTTGAACTTTTCTCTTTGTTTTTATTGTAAGCTCTTCTTCTAATTTAACAAGATCAAACATACTTTTCCCTTTTTTTAACTGCACTAAAATATCTATATCACTGGTTTTCTTTTCTTCTCCTCGTGCAAAAGAGCCAAAGATACCTGCTTTGAGCACGTTATTCTTTTTGAGAATTGGGAGAATACTTTTTTGTATTTTTACAAGACAGCTTCTTGTTTTTTGTTTTTTGGCACTGATCATGGATTACGATATGGAGTTAGATCTTTAAATAGTTTTTTACAGCACGTGTAAACCAACTTAGCCTGTGATGCCCACAAGTTCACTTTATTTGCTTTGGGTTTCATTGTGTCACCATGGCTAATAGAAATAGTAACTTAACGAGGTGTCTACCTTTAAAGGTTCACTCCATTTATCTTTAAATAGTTTCTTAAAGAACTTGCCTCCAGTAGTCAAGCATATCTTTTATTGTCTGCTCTATAGGAATTTTTTGCTCCCATGCTGTATGTGCTTTGAGCTTCGTATTGTCTCCAAAGATAATTTTTTCATCTGCTGGGCGAAGAAGTTTTGGATCGACAACTATTTCTGGATTCAGCTTTGTCTGCCTGAGAATGATATCTAAAATATCTTTAATGAGGTATGCTTTTTCTCCAGAGATGTTATAGACTTCTCCATACTTTCCTTTTTCCATTAATAATAAAAAAGCTTCAATCATATCTCTTGCATCTGTAATGCCTCTTCTTTTGTCCAAATTTCCGACGTATATTTTATTTTCTTGGAGTCCTTTTTCTATAAGAACTGCTTGTTTTGTGAAATCTGAGCAGACATCATTTACTTTTTTTGGGCCAGTGGTGTTGAATATGCGTGCACGAAGCGTTTTCATGCCATAATTTTTATGGTATTGGTAGGAGAGAAGATCCTGTGCGACTTTGCTGACACCATAGGGGTGCAAGGGAGCAAGAGGATGTGTTTCTTTGACTGGCACATCTTTCTCCTCGACAAAGCCGTATTCTGCACTGGAACAGGCAACAAGAATAGTTGGGTCGAGCTTGAGGTAGCGCACTGCTTCAAAGAGGTTTATCGTGCCCTGAATGTTTGTATCTGCGGTGTAGTGCGGCTCTTCTAAAGAAACTGTAGGGTAACTTTGTGCAGCAAGATGGAGAATGTAGTCTGGCTTGAAGGATTCTATAACTTTGAGAACAGATTTATAGTCACGCACATCAAGCTCTTTGAGTGCTGCTTCTTTTGGCAGCTCTTTAATGTTTGTGGTTGGCCTGAAGTAGGTGCCGAGTACTTGATAATTTTTAGAAATAAGTAAAGGGAGCAAATGCTGCCCCATCATTCCGCATGCACCGGTCACTAATACTTTTTTCATTAGGCAATCCAAAGATGCTTCCCTTTTTCCTCTTTTTAAAGATTCTGAAGTTTAACTATGGGCTTAGAACTCTCTTATGCTTCGAAATAGCCCCCTTGTTCTTCTGCTCTTTGGATTTTGAAAGGTATTTCTTTCTCTATGAGTGGTTTTATTGCTTGGAGGACTTGTTCTTTTTTTCCTTGTTTGCAGAAAAAGTAATAGGCACCACCTGCTCCTGCACCACAGAGTTTTCCTCCAATAGCACCATTCTCGAGGGCAATTTTAAATATTTCATCTCGCGCTGTTATCTTTGTACTCAGCTGCTGTTTTAATTCCCATTCTCTGTTTAAACATTCTGCAAATTTTTCTAAGTCTCCTTTTTCTAAGTATTCTTTTATTCTAAGTACATTGTCTCTTTTTTCTAGGAGAATTTTTTTCTTTTCTTCAGGATTTTCTTTCATGGTTCGTTCTTGGTCTTTGTGTATGGCTGTTCCTGATTCTGTTCTTTTTGAGAAATATACTAAGAGTGAATTCTCTTCGAGTTTTCTCAATGTATCTAAGGAAACTTTTATGGGTGTTACTTCTACTCTTTTATTTTTGAAGGTCATGAGGTTTAATCCTCGGCCATAGGCTGCTGCCCATTGATCCTGGTAGCCCCCTTCTACTTGAAGAATTTTTCTTTCAATATAATAACTTATTTTTGCGAGTTCTTCTGCATTCGTGAGCTCCTGTTTTTCTTTCAATAATGCAAGAACTAATGCAACATTTAATGTGGATGAACCTCCTAAACCAGATTCTTTGGGAATGTTTGTATTGATGATAATTGATTTTCTAAAATAAGGGTTGATGTAAGAAATTGTTGCTTTGATGAGGTCGAGTTTGTCTCCTGTGAGGCGAAGATTCTGAATAATATTTTTTTCTGAGGTGTTGTTATGGAGGTCATTGTAGATGATTGCTCGTTCTTCGTTATTGAGAATAGTACACTCGAAGAATACTGAGCTGAGTGTTGCATTGATTAAGCAGCCCCAGCCTATTTCTTTGATATAATAATCTGTATCTCCTCCATTGCCAAAACTTATTCTTGCCGGACATCTTGTTGTAATGGTTTCCATGTTATTTGAATCTTTTTTCCAGAAATAATTCTTTTTCCACGAGACTGCATATGATATGCCCTATTTTCATGTGTGCTTCCTGGATTCTTGCCACGTCGGTAGAAGGCACTTTGATAAGGAGATCTATATCTACTTCGGCCATTTTTCCTCCTGTTTTTCCTGTCCAACCAATTACTTTTGCATGTGCTTTTTTTGCTGCTTCTATTCCTTTGAGTACATTAGGGGAATTTCCTGAGGTGCTGATTGCTATAATGACATCTTTTTCTGTTGCTAATGATTCTATCTGTTTTGCAAAGATATTTTCATAACCAATATCATTTCCTATTGCAGTGAGTACTGAGGTGTTTACTGTCAATGAGATCGCATCGAGCATTGGTCTTCCCGGCATGTAAAGATAATTGACTAATTCTGCGACAATGTGCTGTGCATCTGCTGCACTGCCTCCATTTCCAAACATGATAACACGACCTTTGTTGTTGTATACCTGAAGAATAATTTCTATTGTTCTTCTTATGTCTGCAATATGATTGTTCAGCAATGCATTGGTGAGCAGGGATGCTTCAGTGAGTTCTCTTTTTATTCTTTCTTCCATTAATCATTTCCTTCCCATATTTCTAAACCATTATCGACAAATGAGAATGGGATGCTGTTTATTCCTTTTTCCATGAGTGCCTTTGCAACCATATGCTCCTTGTTCCAGTCGCAGAGTATAAGCAAGTGCCCGCCGCCACCGGAGCCTTGGATTCTTGCTGCAATAGCTCCATTCTTTTTTGCAAGATCAGAAGTGTCTTCTATGTGCTGGTTTGTGATTCTTGGATTGAGTTTTTTCTTGGTTTCAAATGCAAGGTTCATTTTTTGTGCGAAAGCAGTGAGGTCATTGTGCTCCAGGCGCTCTTTCATTTCCTGTGCAAGCTCTTTGAGCTTCTCGAGCGTAGATATGCTTTCAGGGCGGCTGTATGCAATCTCCTGTTCTTTGATAATGTTTTGTGAGCTTTCCTGTTTTTCTTTTTTTCCCACATATACAAGAAGAAGATGTTTTTCCAGGTCGGCAATGGTTTGCTTCTTTATTTTTACTTTGTTTACTCTTGTGAAACCATTCTCGAGAAATTCTATAAAATTAAATCCACCAAAGACACTTGAATAGAAGGCTTGTTTTCCTCCTTGAATGTCTAATTCATATTTCATTGTTTCATATGCTGTCTCTGCGATTTCATATTCGTTAAGTTTATTTTCATATCTTAAATAATTAAAGAGTCCTGCCATGACTACAGATGCTGAGGCACCATTTCCTAAGCCTGAGTCTGGCGGTGCTTCGGATCTGAATGCTATTTCACTGCCATAATTAATTTTCATTCTTTTAATGACTGCTTTGATAAGGTCTTGGTCTCCATTGAATGTGAGATCTTTTGCATCTTTGAAAAGAAGGGACTCATTTGTTTCTGTTTGTATGAGTTTTACTTCAGAGCTGTGTGTTGGTTTGAGGCTTGCATAGGCATATTTGTTTATTGTTGCATTCAGAACACAACCTCCATAACGATCTGAGAAGGATGGCAGGTCTGTTCCTCCTCCTCCAAACTCTATTCTTATGGGCGCTCTCCCTGTGATTCTCATAGGAAGGATTATTAAAAATTTCTTTTAAAAGGTTTGTGGATGTTAGAACCTTATTTTGCAGTTATTTTTATGCTTTTGTCGTCTGCACTCTGTCCCAGCCATCATTATAGTATTTTTTTCTTATTTTTTCTTCGTAAATCAGAGAAAGCCACATGTATAAGCGTGCAAGGCAGAGGAGATCTGTCCAAAAAATCTCTTTTGGTGTTTTTGGATAGCTCCAGATGGAGATGAATCCTTCTTTTATTTCATTTTTGAAAGATTTCATCTTTGGAAATTCAGGTTCGTAGATGTTGAGTTTTGTGTGGGCTTTCGCTGTTCTTTTTCTTTGCTTCAACCAGTCTCTAAATTTTGTGGGGTTTTTTACGAATACCTTCGCATCTCCTGCATATACTATTTTATGCCCTTGTTTGAAAAAATAATAGGGGATAATAGAGTCTTCTGCGACATCGAGAGGGATTTCTTTGATGATCCCAGAGCGCATTGCCATGAGATAACCAGAACATTCAAAGAATTCTTCTTTGTCTGAGCGATTTTGCCTTGTTCTGTGTGCGCCTACATCTGCGAGCAGGTGGCTCCAATATCCTAACATAGTATTTTTATTATTTTGTGAGACTACTCTTCCTCCTACAAAACCTACTTTTGAATCTTCAAATTTCTTTAGGATGTTATTTATTGCATTTTCAGCGAGGTAGACATCTCCATCTGTGAATATTAAAATCTCTCCTTTTGCCTTTTTGAAAAGTAAATTTAATGCAAAACTTTTTCCTTTTCCTGGATCTTGGAAGTGTTTTATTCCTTTGTATTTCAATGCAACTGATTTTGTTTCCTCGTCTGGGCAAGCAACAATGATTTCATGTTTTTCTTTTATATCTTGATTGAGAATACTTTCTATACATTTCCCAATTGTTTCTGGTTCTTTAAATGAAGTTATGATGATGGATATCATTTTCTTTGGAGTTTGTAGTAGAGCGGTTCAAGATAATTTCTTGCAATGGATTCATTTGTGAGGTCTATTGATTTTTTGTAGTTCTCTTTTTCCATGCTTTTTCTTAGTTTTGTATCTTCAATAAGTTTGAATAATGCTTTTTTTAAGCCTTCAATATCATTGTAATGGTAGAGCAACCCATTTTCAGGTTTTACTAAATATAAACTTCCTTCACAGTCGGTGCAAATGACAGCTTTCTTTCTGGCCATTGCTTCTAATGTGACTATGCCGAATGCTTCCCATTCACTGGAAAGAATAAAAATATCCGCTGCATCTAAACCTTGTAGTTTTTCATCTTCTGAAACCATTCCTAAGAATCTTACGTGATCTTCTACTTTGAGCTCTTTTGCAAGATGTTTGCATTCTGCGAGCAGTCCATGATCTTTTCCCATAGATAAGAAAACTACATTTGGATATTTCTTCACAATGTCTGGCAGTGCACGGACTATATCATCCTGCCCTTTGTATTTTAGAACTCTTCCCAAGTTGCAGAGGACAAATTTTCCTTGAAGATTATGTTTTTTTATGAATTTTTTATTGTCTATTTTTCTGAATCTGTCTTCTGGGATTCCATCAGGTACAAAGTGAATATTTTTTCTTTTTACTCCTGACTTGCGAATCCATTTCCATTGTTCTGTGTTTACTTGGATGACTGCATCGTAGAGAAAGTTTATGGGAAATTCTATTGTTGAATAAGTTTCTTTGAGTATTTTCTGCCATAAAGGATAGCTATCTAAGGACATGAACGGGCCGTGCGGCGTGTTGATTATTTTTGTTTTATCCCCTAGTGCTTTTTTAAGAATGAGAGCAAGGTCATACATCATAAAACCAAAGCTGTGAATGTGAAGAATATCCAAGTCTTTGTGTTCGAGAATGGACCAGATAATTCCTGGGTTTACTTCAACATAATATTTATATCTAAACCAGGTTTTACTTCGGTGAATATGAATTCCATTGATCATTCCTTCTTTTTCTTTGATAATCTCTCCATCCCTTCTATCTGAAGTAAACACATGGACTTCATGGCCTAATTTTACCATTTCTGTTGCAAGGTAGAGGCAGTTATTTTCTGTTCCATCTTTGAATGGGTGGAAATATGAAAGAACATAGCCTATCTTGAGCTTTTTCATAGAAGAATTTTTCTTTATTGCTTTTAAAAGGTTTATGGAAGGGAATTAGTTAGGTTTTGTAATATTTACATTCTTTACGAAGGTGTAAGGCAAGAATGTTGGTGTTTTTTACTGGTGAGGTTCTTTGGAGGTGAAGTTATCTTATAGGCTCCTTTGAGGCCAGTTAATTTCTTAACAGTAAGGTTTAATTTACCTATTTTTGTTAATATTATAACTTTAGTTACTAAATTAACTTTTAGCCTTTAAAATTACTAATTAGTTAATAGTAAAATTTAAATACTCCTTTGTTCTTCTTTTATTGATGGATCAATTAAATGAATTGGAGTTGAGTTTTATTGAAGAATATGAGTCTGCACTCCTTTTGCTGGAGTACTCTAAGCATAAATCTGCAGTTATACTCCTTTCTAAAGCCTTATTTGTTTTGGTAGATTATATTCTTTTCTTGAAATATAGAAAACTTCCTAAAAACCATATTGAAAGATTTAGAATTCTTGAACAGAAAGAAGCAAATATTTATTCTCTTGTTGATTCTGTTTGGAGCAAGTATACTGATACCTATTCAAAACCTTCCGCTGAAGAATCTATAAAGCTTCTTCAAAAGGTTATTATTGAAATTATATCTCAAGATGAAACAGTTAGTCAAAAAATTAAAAATATTATTGGAAAAAAATAAGAAGGAAGTTGTTGATATCCTTTTTTTTGGGTCTTATGCAAAGGGGAGACTCTTCCCAAAGGATATTGATATCGCTGTTTTGGAAAATGGTGTAAATCGTTCTTCTTTTAAAAAGGAGATACTTTCACTTGTTTCTCATGCTGATGTTCAATTTATTAGTTTACAGGACTATGATAAAAGTCTTTGGCTTACACTTCTTCAAGAGGGATTTTCTCTTAAACATCAGAAATATTTATATCAATTATATCATGTGCAGCCTTCAGTTTTGTATACTTATTCTCTATTGTCTCTTCGTCCTTCACAAAAAGTTATGTTTGCACGTGCTATTAAACAATTTAAGGGAATAGAACGGCTTTCAAATCATGTTGTTTTAGTTCCCATTTCCATTTCTTCACAATTTACAGATTTTCTTAAACATTGGAATATTGATATTGATACAAGGGAATATGGATTGATTCCTCTTTTACGAAAAGGAGATATTTAATTAGGTTTTGTAATATTTACATTCTTTACGAGGGTGTAAGGCAAGAATGTTGGAGTCTCTACTTCCCAAGTCTTCACTTGATGGGTTTCTTTTCCTAACATTGCTACATTCTGCATGAGGTTTAGAATGTTCTCTGAGATACGAATGTCTTTTAGTGCATATTTAATTTTTCCATTTTCTATGTAGAAGGCTCCATCCCTTGGAATGGTAGAAAAGTCTCCTGTTTGATAATTCTGGAAGCGTGTGTACCAAACATTGCTAATGTAAATTCCTTTTTTTATGCTCTTGAACATTTCCTCTTTGCTTGCATTTCCTTTTTCTAGGATAATATTATTCATTTTTTGGGAGATTAAACCTGCATTTCCTGTGCTTTTTGTTTTGTATCTTTTTGCTGAGGATGTGTTGTGAAGATAATTCTTTAGCACCCCTTTTTCTAGAATTGCTGTTCTTTGTGTTGGTGTTCCTTCATCATCGAATAGTGCTGAGGCAAAGCCATTAGGAATTGTTCCATCGTCGTAAATACTTACTTTACTGTTTCCAATTTTCTTTCCTTGTTTTTTCTCTAAGCATGACAAGCCGGATTCTACATTAAATATAGATGCTGAGTCTGCAAAGCGCTCCACCATTGCAGCAAATGCATAGGGCTCGAAGAGGACATCGAATTTTCCTGCGATACTTTTTCTTGGAAGCAGTGCTTGCTTTGCGATTGCTCCTGCGTGCTCTGCAATGTCTATGAAATTGAGTTTGTCTTTCATTCTCGAGACACAAGAGCCATAGCCAGAGGCGTTCTTGTTTGCCAGTGCACGAAGCGAGAAATATAATGAGCTTCCTTTTTCTCTTGCATGAATATTATTTGAACTGAGGATAAGCACTTCACTTTTGCTTTTTTCGAAGACTCCAGAAACTCTTTTTGCTGTTTTCCCCGCTGCTTCGATTCCCTGCTTTGTGATGTCAATCATTTCTTCATCCATGTCTTCTATTTTTTTATCATAGAGCTGAGAAATATCTTTGTATTTGTATGGACCTTTTGCAATCCCCCTGTATTCTTTATTTGGCTGGAGTTTGCGTATATTCTGCATCATTTTGTTTGCAAGTTCATCCGCAGCTTTTTGATTGAATTCTTTTAATGAACTGACCATAATCTTTTTATCTTTTGCAATGAATACCCCAAGATTTGCATTGCTCCATGTTTTTGTGGTTGATATTTTGCTGTTGACAAATTTGATAAGTGAACTTTCTCCTTCACCAAACTGAACAATGACATCATCTGCTCCTTTCTTCTGCAGTTTCTCTGATAGATAGTGTGCTATTTCTTCGTGCATCATTTTATCCTTAGCCCCTGGAGTTTTATTGAAGGCCCTCCTAAAAGTACTGGAATACCCTGCATGGGCTCCCCTTTTCCGCAATCACCGGCGTGTAATTCTAGATTATTTCCCACTGCTTCTATAGAAGGATAAAGTTTTAATGAAGAGACTTCTAGCACTGGATTTATGACTGGCGTCGTTAACTCTCCATTTTCAATGAGCCATGCAGCAGCTCCTGTATATTTCTGGTTTAATCTTTTATCATCAATGTTCCACTCCATGAAATTTTTCATGTAGATTCCTTTTTTTATTCCTTCAAAGAGTTCTTCTTCACTTTGTTTCCCAGGAAGCATGAAGGTATTTGACATTCTGATGATGGCTTCTTTTTCATAATCTGATGCTCGTGATGAACCATTACTTTTTATCCCCATTTGTTTTGCTGTTTCTCTATTGTGCAAAAACTCTGTGACTTTTCCTTTCTTTAGAAGATATTTCCTTCTTGCTTTTACTCCTTCATTGTCATAGAGGTAATAGCCGAATGTGCCTGGTATGGTTGGATCGTCCACAATGTTGACTACAGCTGAGCCAATTTTTTTTCCAAGTGAATCTCTAGAGATGTAGGATTCTCCTGCCTGTGCAGCTTCTCTTCCAAGGATACGGTCTGCTTCAAAGGGATGCCCGCAACTTTCGTGCACCATAATTCCTGTTACTTGCGGTCCACATACTATTGGCATTTTTCCCAAAGGAGTTTTTTTTCCTTTTGTGAGCACTTCTTTCATGGTTGTTGCTTCTTCGCTGAGAATTTTTGGAATATTCCATTTCTGTATCTGCTCCCAGCCGCTTGCTGCACCGTAGACCCAATATCTTTGGCTGAGCTTTTGGTTCTCCAACATAGAAAGAAAATAGTAAAAGTGCACTCTTGGAATATGTGCTGTTATCTTTGTTCCCTCTGTTGTGGTGAGGTATTCCGTTACTTCTTCATCAGAAAGGACTATGTAGCGTGAGGGAACGTTTACTTTTGTTGTGGCAATTGCTTTCTCTGCATCCATGAGCACTTTTATGCGGTCTTCGCCACTTAGATCTGCTAATTTTATTTTTTGTTTCACTGTATATTCAGCTTGATGTGCTTTTTCATCTGAAAGTTCGATATTTTCTCCAACTTTTCCTGTTGCTTTTGTTATTTTAATTGCTTTTTCTATTACTTGTTTGATTTTTTCTTTCGTAAGTTTGTTTGTGGAAACAAAACCCATTTTTTTATTGATAATAAAACGCATGCCCAGACCTTCTGCTTTGTCAAAGCCTGTTGCTTGGATGATTCCATTCTTTATGACTGTAGAATTGCCTGTGCTTTCTTCTAGGCGTGCTTCTGCGTATGATGCTCCTAACTTTTGTGCATAGTTTGTAGAAAAATTTGCCAGGTCTTTATCCATTTTTTTTATGTGGGGATAATTGTTTATATAGATTCTGCTTCGTATACTCTGTAGAATTGTTCTAAATTTGAGAGGTATAGACCTTGTATCCATGAAACCAAAGTTATATATACTTTTTTATCTTGGGGTATATTTAGAGGTGTTTTGTGAAAAGAGGGTTTGTGTTTACTTGTATGGGACAAATTTATTTATTTTTGACCAGAAGGTTTAAAATTGCCCACTAGATAAGAGAGGCTATGGAAACTAAAAAATTGATCTTGCTTGAAAAGTTTGTCAAAGAAAGGCTTCCAGAAGCTGAAAAAAATAGAGTTATAATAATTATAGACCAGAAAAGTTTTAGTTGGCTTCAAGTGCTTGAAGAACTAAAAAAGGGTGGGGAATTAGCAAAAAAAATAGAAAAAGATTTAGAGGCAATGACAAAATGAATTGGAAAGATAAATCTAAAGGGGAGTATATTTCAGAAAAGGATTGGGCAATCGTAGAGGAAAGACTAAAAACTATGCCGGGTAGGATGCAACTTGGGCTTTTGTCTAGTTCATATACTAAAGATCAGTTAATAGTTGAGGTTCAGAATAAAACTGAAGTTGGTACGGCTTATGCTGAGATGCAATTAGAGTTTTTAAAATGGTTACTAAAACAAAGCAAAATTCTCCAATAAAAGAATTTATTATAATAGGCAGATGTTGTTGTGATAAGGTTGTAAAATATCCTTTCTACTGGTGTGAAGAACTCATTGATGAAGCTAATAAGATAGGGTTGAATGTCATTGATTTAAAAAAAGAAAATTTCATAGAAGAAAAGATATCAAAACAGATAAAGAAACATAATCCTAGATATGTCTTTCTTAATGGACATGGTGATGATTTTTCTGCAATGGGTTTTAAGAAATCTTCTATAATTACCGCAAATAAAAATGATCATTTATTAATAGGAAGAGTGGCTCATATATTATCATGCAAAACTGGGAACTTTCTTGCACAGTCTGCTATGGATAAAGGCTGTGAAGCTTATTTGGGTTATAAAGATAATTTTTATATTTGGTTTATTGAAGAAGATCCTAAAAATGATGTGATTGCCACGATGTTCCAAGAAGCTGTAAATATTGCTTCTAAAATTTTGATGAATGGAGGAGAAGTGAAAGAGGCATTTGAACAATCACAATGGGTTTATGAGAAGAATATCAACGATTGTAAAGGCAGATATTTTAACCCCTCTATTTCAGAGGAGATGAGAGATAATCTAAAAGATATAATTACTGCTCTTATTTGGAATAAAAAGCATCAAATTTATTTTTCTACAAGTTAAGAATAAATTTCTCTTGACAATGAAGAGGTAAGCACAACAAAGAAGTTTGAAACTTTAAAGTATTTCTTGTGCAAAGCTGCTTCGTAAGGAATATAAAGGGGCGTTTTCTTTTTGTTTTTATGCATGCTTTGGCGTATACCGGACTGCTTCTTGCTTCTGCAGGAACCTTTTCTTCTCTTGATGAGGGTATTCCTCCTTTGACAGAGCAACTTCCTGATGCAGATGTTTGTACAGAACTTGATGTACTCTTTTTGTTTGATACCACAGGTTCTATGGATCATTATCTTGCTGCAGCGCAGGAAGTGGCTGGGCATGCTGCACAGAAAATACAAGCAGATATTCCTCATGCTCGCTTTGCTGTTGCAAGCGTTGCAGATTTTCCTCAGTTTGGCATTTCTAAGGATAGACCTTATATTTCGGTCTTAGATTTTCAGGGTGATGCCTCTCTTGTTGGCAGAGTGATTCTTCCTGCTCAGGCTGGCGGGGATATTCCTGAGGCTTATCCCTATGCTCTGCGCATGGCTTCTAATGAACGCTGGAATGCTCATGCAAGACGGTATGTTGTGCTCTTTGCAGACTCTCATGCGCGTGATGATAATACATTAGAGGCAAGCATCCAGTATTCTAATTACACCCTTCTTCCTGTTCTTGCTGATGAGGGAAGCCAGATGTATTGGAGCAGATTTGTTCCTTCTGTGTTTTCTTTATCTCCACTTGAAAAATTGGAAGATCTCTTGTTTACAAGCTTGAAAGGGCAATGTTCTACTCCTTTCCTTTCTTGAGAAAAAGTTTGTTTCTTATGGCGTTGTCACTTGCGAAAAAATCCATTTATAAAGATTCATTTCATTTAAATCATATATCTTGTAATCTATATTTTGGTGTATAAACCTATATAAACAATTTCTTCCCTCATGCTGTTATTAGAAAGAGGGGTGGTGAGTGGTGACTGATACAAAAACAAGTATACGAGGGATTATTGAGAAGTTAACGTGTGAAACGCGTTCTGTGTTTGCTGAAAAGGTGTTTTATATTGCTGGTGAGATGGGCATTGGTGAAATGATTGTGAAGGATTGTTTGTCGCAGCTGATGGAAGAGCGTTTTATTGTAGAGCCTATGCAGGGTGTTTTGAGAAGGGTTTGATTCGAAAGATTTTTATATTGTTTCTTTCCGTGCTTTGTTAGATGCTAAGAAAAGTGCTTTAAAATTTTAAGCAAGAGATTTTATTTCTTTTTCTATGTTTCTTAGCTTTCCTTTTATGTTTATGATGATGAAGCTAATTGTTCCACCAAAAAATGTTGAAATTGTTAAAAATACAAGTAACTCTTTACTTTGAACTTGATTTGTAAAGATTGCAATGGCTATAGCTATGCAATAAGATAGAATTGCCACTGCAGAAATGTTTAGATATTGTAGATATTTGTTATATCTTAAATCTAAGATATTTTTTTCAATATTTTTATCCATTTTAGTCCTCAAAAGAGAAGGCTAGAAGAAGTATTCCTGCCATTAAAATTGCTGCTCCAGCTGTTGCTATTCCATATTTTTCTTGTCCAAGCATAACTACCGTGATAATTGTTCCTAACAGCGCTCCTGTGAATCCTGCTACTGCCAGAAGGTATTTTGTCCTTTGCTTCATATTGCTTCTTAGTTGATAGGTCTTAATAAAAGTTTCTTCAAAAAAGCTGAAAAATTTTCGGAGGTGAAAAGCTTTATAAATGTTCTTCTCTTGTTACAGCCTTGAGGTGGTACGAGTCGATCAATATATTGCATGGTTTTCTGATTTAAGCAAGGATTCTCTTCCTGTGGCTGGAGGAAAAGGTGCGAACCTTGCAGAGATGTATAATCTTGGCCTTCCAGTGCCTTCTGGATTTATTATTACTGCTCAATCTTTTAAACATTATATTCATGTGACGGGGATTGATACGCAGATATTTTCTATTTTAAAAAATCTAGATGTTGATGATAATGATGCTTTGCAGGCTGCCTCAGAAAAGGTGCAGCAATTGATTCTTGCAACACAGATGCCTATGCAACTCTCTCAAGCTATTTTGGATGCCTATGAAAATATGAATGTGGATCCTGCTATCAAAGGAACGAAAGCAGAAGAGCTTGTTTTGCTTGGTAGAGAGCCTGCCTATGTTGCTGTGCGAAGCTCTGCGACGGCGGAAGATCTTCCCAGTATTTCTGAAGATGAATTTGTTTTTGTTATTCATAATGAGAAACCCTTCTTTGGAAAAATAAAAGATTTTTATTCCTCTTATCAAGAAGGTGATTCTCTTTTAGTTCCTTCTTTAGAAAATAATGAGATTCGCTGGAGTGCAGCTTCTGGTATTTATGCTCATAATTGTAAGGATGCATTGCTGTATAAGATAACGACAAGTACAGGTAAGCAAATTACTGTTTCTGGGAATCATTCTCTTGTTGTTCTTGATGAAGATACTTTCCAGCAAAGGATTTCTAATGCAGGTGAGATTCGTACAGGTTTGAGGGTACCAGTGCTTAAGAAGATTCCTTTGCAGGAAATTTTCTCTGAGTTGGATATTTTAGATTATGTTAATAGTAATCTGTTAGTTGAAGAGTCAGGTAGAATTTATATTAAAAATAATTCAACTAATTGGAAAATTCAACAATCTTTTCCTAGGAAAGTTAAATTAAGCTCTGATTTTGCTTATTTTCTCGGTTTGTATTGTGCAGAAGGTTCTTTGTATGAAACAAATTGTGTTATGGTTACTAATGGTGAGAATGTAACTCTTGGAAGAGTGAGAAAAGTGCTTTCCTCATTGGGGTTACACATTTCTTCGAATATTAACAAGTCTACAATGAGAATATATTGCAAAACTCTTTCTTCTTTTCTTTCATCTACTTGTGGCGAGCCACTTTCTCATCTTAAAGGCAAGGGTAAGGGTGCAATAAACAAGAAAGTCCCCTCTTTTATTTTTGGAGCTTCAGAAGAGGTAATAGGTGCTTTTTTACAGGGTTATTTTGATGGAGATGGTACTCCTTTTTCTTCCCTCTCCTGTACTTCTGTTTCTAAGGAATTAATCTCTGGGATATCAACACTTCTTCAGCTTTTAGGTATTGAGCATTATATTTCTGAAAAAGCTTCTTTAAATTCAAAATGGTCTGGTTATTATACCTTGTCTATTGCTTTTAAAGATGTTTCTTTATTCCAAAATAAAGTTGGCTTTCTAATAAGTTATAAAGCAGTTGCATTAAAGGAATTGGTGAAGAAGTCTCGTGGACTTTCTTGTAAAAATGGAATTATTCCCTCAAAGCAACTTTCAAGTGTGATTCGTTTAGAAATGGAGAAAAATTTCTCAAGGCAACTTGTTCAGATTGCTCATTGTCCTTTATGTGAAATTCCTTTGGAGAAATCTAGTTATTATAAAGGAAAAGCTCGGTACTATTGTAAACCTTGTAAGAAAATATTTTATGAGAATCAAATTTTTTCTAAATCTTTGGAGAAATATGTATATTATAGCCCTCAGGGAAGATTTCAAAAAGGTATGATTCCTTGGAATAAGTCTGTTAATACCGGCTCTTCATATTCATTATCAAAATTTAAAGAGATTTTGAATGATAGAGGAGTTGTTCAGATTGCTCAAGTGCTTGCTGAAAGTATTATTTGGGATGAGATTGTCTCCGTT
This sequence comes from Candidatus Woesearchaeota archaeon, assembly GCA_016235495.1. Taxonomy (GTDB): domain Archaea; phylum Nanobdellota; class Nanobdellia; order SCGC-AAA011-G17; family GW2011-AR17; genus JAGVZZ01. The sequence continues at coordinate 6,271 of JACRKH010000018.1, read as the reverse complement.
GAAAAAGTGCACTATGATGGTCTTGTTTATGATTTTACTGTTCCTCATGTGGAAACGTTTTCTGCTGGTTTTGGGGGGATTGTTACCCATAATACAGCCTCTTTTGCCGGGCAGCAAGCGACCTATTTGAATGTGAAGGGTGCAAAGCATCTTCTTGCTGCAGTTGTTGCGTGCTGGGCTTCTTTGTATACTGCACGAGCGATCTATTATAGGATTAAGAATAATTTCCCGCATGAAAAAGTGTTGATTGCTGTGGTCATCCAAAAAATGGTAAATGCAGATGCTGCTGGTGTTATGTTTTCTGTGAATCCTGTGGATCAAAATCCTGATGAAATTCTTATTGAGGCTTCTTATGGTTTAGGGGAGGCTGTTGTTTCCGGGTCTATTACTCCAGATGAATATCTCTTGGGAAAAGAAGATTTAGAGCTACAAAAGAAGACTATTGCAAAGAAGACTTGGATGTATGTGCGCGACCCTGTTAAAATGGATAATAAAAAAGTTGATGTTCCTTTGGAAAAGCAAGAAGAAGATACTCTGCTGGTTAATCAATTAAAGAAGCTGGGTGAATATGCAAAGATTTTGGAAAAACATTATCAGAAGCCACAAGATATTGAGTTTGCTGTAGAGAAAGGAAGGATTTACATTACACAGACCAGGCCTATTACTACTTTGAAGAAAAAGTTTGAGGAGAAACTAGAGGTGAAGCTTGAGAAAAGGGAAGAGCAGAAAGATGGGGGGGATATTGAAGTGAAGGATGCTGTTCTGCTTGTTTCTGGGCTGCCAGCTTCTCCTGGCATAGGAAAGGGAAAGGTTGTGCTTGTGCATGATGTTGCTGATTTGAAAAATGTATTGAAGGGTGATGTGCTTGTTGCGCGTATGACGACTCCGGATCATGTGCCTGCGATGCAGCGAGCAAGTGCGATTGTGACTGATTCCGGGGGGACTACAGCTCATGCAGCAATTGTATCAAGAGAGTTAGGCATACCATGTATTGTTGGTACTGAGTTTGCGACTGCGAAGCTGAAAAGTGGTATGTTTATTACTGTTGATGCTTACAAAGGAAAAGTGTATGAGGGAAATGTTTCTATTGAAACTGCAAAAGAAGAAAAGCATTTGGATTTGAAAACGAAAATAAAAGTAAAGGTTATCTTAGATTTACCTGAGTTAGCTGAGCACGCTGCAGGAACAGGAGCAGATGGTGTGGGACTTTTGCGGAGCGAGTTCATTAACATGCAGAAAGAGCATCCTGTACATATGATTCATAATGGGAGGACAGAAGAGTTTGTTTCTCATCTTGTTGAAGGGTTGAAAACTATCTGCAAGGCATTTAAGGGCAAGCCTGTGTGGTACAGAACTTTAGATGCACGAACAGATGAGTTTCGAAGTTTGGCTGGCGGTGAGACAGAGCCGGAAGAGGATAATCCTATGATGGGCTGGAGAAGCATCCGAAGAAGTTTAGATCAGCCTGAGCTTTTGAAGGCAGAGTTTGAGGCAATAAAGCGAATGCATCAGGCTGGATATAAGAATTTAGGAGTTATGCTGCCTTTAGTTACTGATGCTGGCCAAGTGCATCAGGCGAAAAAAATATTCAAGGAGAGCACTGGCATCACTCCTGTGAAGGATATTGCTTTTGGTGTGATGGTGGAGACCCCTGCTGCAGTGCAAATGATTGAAGAATTATGTTTAGAAGGTATTTCTTTTGTTTCTCTAGGAACAAATGATTTGACGCAGTTTACTCTTGCTTGTGATAGAAATTCTGGAAGGGTTGCAAAGCTCTATGATGAGATGCATCCTGCTGTGCTGAGGCAGATTCATAAGGTGATACAGACTTGCAAGAAACATAAAGTGGAGACTTCTATCTGCGGGCAGGCTGGCTCCAAGGTGGAGATGGCACAGTTTTTATCCAAAGAAGGCATTGATTCCATCTCTGCGAATGCAGATGCGGTATATAGCATACGAAAGACTGTTGCGCGTGTTGAGGGCTTGTTGAAATGAAAAATAAAAAGATTTGTTCTCCCAAGAGGAATGTTATTTATCTGGTGTTTTCTGCATTGATTATTGTGTTTAGCTTTATGAGCAGTTCTTTATCTTATTGGATCGTATTGCTTTCTGCTCTTGTCATTTTTATCAGTGCAATGATGAATTGGTGCATTACCTGCAAGTAACTTTGTTTTTTAGTGTTTCTTATTTGCTTCTTTTAGGTTTAGTTCTCATGTACTTATTAAAAATAGAAAGCTTTATATATCAATGTATACTATTAGATACATATGTATACAAAAAGAGATTCATTATTGGAGGTGCTAAAACTGTATACAGGGGATTATACACAGGAGTTTTATCTTAGAGAAATTGCTAGGCTGACAAAAATGCCTCTTAAAACTACTCAGAATGCAGTTTTAGTCTTGGAAGAATATAGAATTCTTAAATCTACAGTTCATGGCAGAAATAAATATTTTGCACTAAATCTTCATAATATTGCTGTTAAATATTCCCTTGTTGAGGCTGAAATCTACAAAACATTGTTATTCTTAGAAAAGAATCCTCTCCTAAAAGTTTTTCTAAAAGAATTTCAAAACTCTTCCTTGCTGCTTCTTTTTGGCAGCTTCGTAAATGGTGCTACTACAAAAGATTCTGATTTAGACCTTCTTTTTCTGGGAAAAGAAGATTTTCCTTCTTATCTTCTTCCTTATACATTGCATACTATTTTGCTTAATGAATCTTCTTTTCTTAAAGCAATTCAGAGTCAGGAAACTTTGATAAAAGAAATTGAAGAGAAGCATATTTTATTGAATAATCATTCTTTTTATGTTGAAAGCATGTGGAGGTTCTATGGACAATAAAAAATTGCATTGGTGTTTTAGATTGAAAGATGGCATTCGAATTGTTGAGCCTAATGAAAGGCTGGCACAATCTTATATAAAAGAAGCAAAATCTTCCTTGGAAAGAGCTGAAAAGAATTTTTCGGATGGAGATCTTCTCTGGGCAAGTGTTGTCATTTATTATTCTGATTATTATGCATTGTATTCTTTTTTACAAAAAATAGGTGTAAAATGTGAAAATCATAGCTGTTCTATTCTTGTCACAGGGTTCCTTTTGGGTGAAGATAAGATTTCTGTTATTAATCAACACAAGAATAAACGTATAGATGCACAGTACTATATGAAAGTAGGAAAAGAAAAAGAAGTTAGGGATATGTTAAAGGAGGCAAAAATGCTTGTTCTGGAGTTTGATGAATTTATATCTAATCTTAATAATTTTGAGATTAAAGGTTATAGGTCGAGGATTAAGTAGTAAGCAATTGAAGAGCTTTTGTAGAAGTATTCTTGTGTACCTTTGTTCTCTTTATTCTCTTGTTATTTTTATCAGTGCAATGATGCATTCACTGTAAGTAGATTCTCTAAGATATATATTGGAAAAGCATTTGTTTTTTAAATGAGAATTACTGTTATACACAAAATTAAAAGGAGTGGTAAAAAATGAAAAAGAGTCTATTATTTTTGGTGTTATTGTCCGGAGTTCTTATTTTTAGTTTAGGATGGGTAAGTGCTGCTTGTACTACTGATGCTGAGTGCGGCACTGTTGGGGCTTGTGTTCAAAAGGATAGTTATGGCCAAGGAAAAGTTGGAGAATGTGTTGCTTGTACGGATTCAGACAATAGTGGCCGAGCAGATGCAGATGGTGGTGTAGACCCTGAAACTGCTGGCACCGCAACAGGAGTTTTTCTTACGACTCTCAGCTACAAGGGTGATATGGTTGATACCTGTAAGGGAACAACTCAAGTTACTGAATTTTACTGCCGAGAAATGCCGGGAGGATTAGCTGGACATCTTTATGCTTATTCTGCAGTTAAAAATTGCCCTTCTGGTGAAGCTTGCTCAGGGGGTAAGTGTGTAAAGTCTACAGTCGCAAATTCTGCTGCAAAATCTACTGCAAAGATATCTCGTGCTCCAGCATTTGATTCAGGCAGTTTTCTTCCTTGGGTTCTTGGCATTGCTGGAATACTTTTGATTGCTGGATTGGCTTATTGGTTCTCTCGCAAGAAGGGTTCTCGAACGAAGAAGAAGAAATAAATTATTTTTTATTTTCTTTTTTCTAATTCTTTCATCATATAGGTATTTTCTGACTGCAGTTTGTTGATGACCATGTTGTATTTGTGCAGCATAGTAAGAAAGTCATTGAGTGTGTCTGCGAGGTCGTTGCAATCCAGCTCCACACCGGCTGGCTCTAGAATTTCTAAGGTGGAGGGCATGTAATCAAAGCAAATGTTTAATATTCTTTTGAGGTCTTCTGTTTCAAATTCAATATCTGCGAAGGTGCTCCAGAGCTTGTTATCCATTTCTTTTGATTCGTAGCTTTCTACATTGGCTACTCGGATATTTTTTTCTTCTTTGATCTTTTCAATTGCTGCATTGAGTGCTTTTTCTACGTGATCTTTTGGCGAGCCTAAGACTTCAATAGTTATTCTTGCTACAATTTTTTTCATGGATATGTGCTCCTATGATAAGTATGAGTGTTATGAACAATAATGGGAATATGTATCCCTGTCCTGTGCTGTCAAAGATTTTATGGGAATTTATAATTGTTTCTATCACTCTTTTCTTTGTTTTTTTCTTCTTTTTAAAGTCTTGCCTCTTTTTTTAGAAAATCTTTCATACTTTTAGAGACTTCATATATTCTTTGAAATAATTCTGGAATATCTTTTAAAGGAACTGAAGAGTGCGCAATACGAAGTTTATCTTCAAGAGACAGCACCCCTATGCTGTGTTCTTTACGCAAGCTTGTTCTGATTTCGTTTGCGTTGCCTCCTTGCATTTGAAGGCACATGAAATAACCTGCATTGAAAGGGAGTGCAGTAAACTCTTCTTCATATTCAGGGTGTTTTGCAAGTGTTTTTTTGATGGCATCTACTCTTTTTGCAATGAGCAGCCTATTTCTTTTGAGTTGTTCTTCGAAATGCGGGTCTTGCATTCCATGAAGAGCCATATATTGTGATCCTAGAGCTGCTCCAGAGATTGTTGCTCGCACCCTTCCTGCGACTTTATCTTCCAGTGCTTTTGCTGCATCCTCTGTCATGCCTTTGTATGCAAAGGTGAGAAAGCCAACACGAAGACCCCAGGAAAATGCTTCTTTTGTGATTCCATCTACTTTTATTGCAAGGAGATTTTCATGTTTCTTTGCAAGCGGAGCAAAGAAAGATTCTTTGCATGGTTTCTTTTCGTTCTCATATACTAAACCAAAGTATGCATCATCTATAATTACTGCAATATTATCACCTTGCTTTGCTTGTGCTTCAATTATTTTTATAAGGATTTGCGCTTCGTTGAATGAAGGCATATATCCTGTGGGATTGCTTGGAAAGGTTAAGGAGATAATCTTTTTTTTGGTTGTTATCCTTTGGAGTGTTTCTTCAAAAGCGTGAAGGTTTAGGCTTTTTCTATCATACATTTCTATTTCATGGAAGTCTGCACCTTCATAATGCAAGCGATAGTTTCCCCAGAATGGTTTGAATATAATAAGCGGGTCTCCTTCATCAATGAAAAGCTGCTGAGCAATAGTTAAGCCATGTGCAAGACCACTGGTTACTACAGGTGTAGAAATCCTTATTTTTTCTTCGAGTTCATTCTTTCTTCTTATTTCTGATTTCCAAAAATCTCGCAATGCTTTTACTCCATGTGTTGGAGCATAGGGAAATACTTCAGTGGGGGGAAGATGTGTCCATTGTGCAAAGCTTTCTAAGATGAGAGGCTGTCCTTCTTCATCATATGCCTGTCCTAGAGCTGCATTAATTCGTGTTCCATTTGCTTCTATTGTCTGCCCAGGAATGCCAGATCTTGGGTAATATGCTTTTGCTCCTGCTTCAGAAAGAAGGCGCTGAGCAATGGTTCCTTCAAGTCGTTTATTGAGTGCGATTGCTTCTGCTACTGCCATGAAGCTATGAGAAAAATTTATGGTTTATAAGTTTGTTTGTTATTCAGAAACTACTTGTTTTTTGAAAATTATTTTGTATGCGTTTTCAAGTATGTCTGTGCCAATGTAGCCTGCAATGAGTGCATAACTTGCGTAGCCGTCAAAGAGCACTCCTGCTGCTGCGCCTATGATTCCAGATGCGATGATTGTAATAAGAGTGTAGGACCAGATAATACTTACATCATTCCTTAGTGCTTTGAGCAGACCTACGCATGCTCTTGCTAGACCACCTAGCAAGCCGAGACCTAGTGCTTGTGTTAGCATTTTATTTTTGATGGTGAAGAAGTTTATAAGTTTTTTGTGT
>JACRKH010000017.1 GCA_016235495.1 Candidatus Woesearchaeota archaeon | reverse complement strand
CTTATATTGAGATAGAAAAACCACCAAGCATATTGGCTTATGAAATTAGGGATAGATTTGAAATAAAAGAAATATGCAATGATTTGGATGATAGAAAGGATGAGGAAAATTGCTCCTGTGTAAGGAATTATTTTATGCTCTAATTCATATTTTGCCCTTTTCTCTTTGAACTCTCTTATTCTTTCAGTAAATGTTTTTTTATCGAATGGATGCAGGCCTGCTCTGTAGCCTGCTACTTTGATTGTTTCTATAATCTGTGTTAGTGAGATACTCTTTTCATCATAAGAGATATCTACACTATCCTGAGAAAATTTTGTTTCTTCAACTCCAGAAAGCTTTGCAAACCGTTTATCCAAAACTTTTATACAGGAGTCACATTCCATATCAGGAACATAAATTTTTGTTTTCATTGCACCTTGTAACCTTCTTTCTCTATGATTTTTCTCACTTTTGCTTCTGTTAGTGTTTTTTCGTCTATTGTGGCTGCGACTGTGCCTTTGCTGAAAGATATTTTTATATCTTTCGCTCCTGCTTCTTGGAGTTCATCTGTCAAAAGTGTTTCACAGCTCTTGCAGTGCATTCCTTCAACTTTTAAATTGAGTTGTTTCATTGTGATCTTTTTATCTCCGTACAGTTTGGGCATGGTTCTCTTTGCGTCCATTTCTTCATCGCATCTTCTAAAATGCACCAGCAAAACTGATTTGAGAGATGATATTCTTTTTCTCTTCCTTTTTTTATGGGATACACTATATGCTGTTTCTCCATAAGCTTGAGCTGGTGAGATATTGCTGAAAGAGTTAATTTCTTCTCAAAAGATTTGTGAATATTTGTTACTGTCTTTGGGCCTTTCCATATGCTGAGAATTATTTTAAGCCTTGTTTCATCGGAGAGACTGGAGAAGAATTCCAAAACTTGCTTATTTATCTTGTTCATTAATAGTTGAGTGTTTGCTCAAGTATTTAAATTTTGCGGATAATCTGGGACTTGTTTATATACTCTTAGAATTTCTTTATTAAGAACAATTGATTCGTCTTTCCATGTTCTTTTTTAGAGATAATTCCCCGCTCTTCAAGAGATTTTAACAATAAAGAAAGAGATGTTTTTGGCATGCCAGTTCGGTATCTTAGGGTGGACTGCTGTATTCCTTCCTGCTCGTGAATTGCTTTTAGTACGAGCTGCTCTTCTGGGCTAAAGCCTGCAATGTATGCTTGGAATTCATCTTTTTCTTTTACTTCTTTTAATGCATAGGCAACTTCTCTGTGCTGCTGATGAATTTCTTTCTGCGCTTTGTCTATGAATATAAGGTAGACACCGAATAGGACTACAATTGCTGATAGGACTGCCCCAAGATAATATAAGGTGAAATCCTCATCATTGGTTAAACAAGAATTGCTCTGCACAAAACAAGAGCCTCCATTCTGATGCACAATGGTGTCAATGAATTTTGCTTCTTTATTCTTTGCCATGAAGACAAATATGGACATGAGTACTCCTATTATAATTAAAAGAATCCCTACTTGGCGCAAATTCATATTTTTGTTATTCCTTTAGAAGTATTTAATATTTATGCTTTGTTAAGAAGTGAAAAAGAGCAGGCGGCAAGATTTGAACTTGCGCGTGAGAGGGTTGCAGCCTCTTGCCTTACCGCTTGGCTACGCCTGCGTATTAAAAAAAGAGAAAACTGAGCTTTATAAAAGTATTGCTCTACTCGGCTCTTCTATAACGCTCTATTATTCCTTTGCTAGATAGATAGCATGTTCTTTCTTTTCATAATAAGCCCATATTCTGTCACCATAAGACCAATGCCACCATTCCAAAGGATAGTTCCGAAAGTCTACTTGTCTTAGCGTTTTGTTTAGGAGCTCTCTGTTCTTCTTTGCTCTTGGAGAAATAAAAGGATATTTCATTGCTGCCTTTGGAGAGCTTGTGTTTATTGAAGTTCCAAAATCTAATTCTTTTCCTTTTTCATTTACAAGTATAAGATCAATGGCAGCACCAGTACAATGTGGTGGGGTCATTTTTGGATTTGCCACCCATTTATCAGTTTCTTTTCCTACTTGCTTTTCAGTCCAAGAGGGATATTTCTCTTTTATTTCTTCAAATACTTGTTTATAGATTTTTCTTTGGGCAGATAGAGGACGAAAACCATCAATAACCTTTATTTTTACCCCTTCTGGAAGAAGAGATTGTGCTTGAGAAATCTTTATTGCTACGGATTCTCGTACAAAGCATGTGTCTGGTTCTAGATTCTGAGCAGTTCTGCTTTCTTTTTCAATATCAATAAGGATATCTTTATTATATTCCCTTATGTTTACAAGAGGTTCTCCGCATTCTCTAATGAGAACTTTTTCTAGTCTTCTATCTGAGACGCAGCTGATTTTAACTTTCATGAGACACCTCAATTCTTTTCACTTTCCCTTCTAAACTTACACTTTCCCTTTCTCTTCTTACTTGTAATAAACCTCCAGGCATGAATACTTTATTTTCTTGCACTTCAAGAGCAGCCGCTATTGCACCTGTTCCACAGGAGGCGGTAAAATTTTCTACTCCCACCTCAAAAGTCTGTGCAAATATTCCTGTAGAAAGCTTTTTCACTAGAGTAATGTTACATTTAAACTTATTACGAAGTTTGATTGCTTTTTGTTTTGCTTTGCAGAAACTGTCTACTATGCAAATCTTATGTCTCACATTTCCTATGGACCAAATTCCATTTTTCTTATGGGGGTTCTCAAAAAAAACCTTTGAAGAGCTATTTCTTATAGTAAAAGCATATGATTTTCCTTGAGAAAAAATAATCCCTTTTCTCCCTTTAAGTTTGTTTTTGTATGCAAACATTGCAGTGACTCTTAAAGCATTTCCACAATTGTCTTTAGTCCCATCTGGATTATAAAATTGCATAGCTACTTGTTTCTTCTTACTAATACAAATAACCCCATCTACTGCAAATCTTTTTGCTAAACCTTTTACTTTATCAAAACTTAATTCTTGTCTTGGGAAAAGCAGCACAAATTTATTTTGCGCTCCATGCCATAGCTCTTGTTTCATTTTCCTCCAAAATCTTTCCACGTTCTATTGCAACTATTTCTTCTCCTTCTAAACACTGCTCTAATCCTCTCTGCCCAAAATGAGGAAAGACTGCACCTATACTTATCCAAGAACGCTGTTTATCTTGGACTTTGCATCTTCCATCATAATCTGTGCATAAAAGGAGTACTTCGTCAAAGCCAGAAATTTTGTTAAAGTAGGGAAGGAACCTATGACCATAGCCATTTTCTCCAGCCATAAAAAAACCTCCAAGATGTGCCCTTTTCTTTCTCTCATTGTCTTTTCTTTTTCTTGCTGGGCTTAGTCCTATGTATGACAAAAGACTTAATGTAGGGATTAGCCTTCCCTCACTCATTGCCTGAAATGCTTGTTCTGTATCCAAAGTAATTTTTTCATTTTCCATCTGAAAATTCCAATATTCTCTTTCTTTTGAAAATTGGACTTGAGCCAGAGACCCATCGGCATTTACACTATAGAACAAAAATGTTCCTTCAATAGATTTATGTTTTGCTTCAAATTCTGGAGGAAGATCCATTTCCCAGAATGGAAAGCCAGCATCAAGGTCTTCTCTTAGTTTTTGAGCATACAATGGAAGCATTGTTGATTCTGGGGTGCCCATACTCTCTATTCCAAGCATTGCTAAATAGTTGCTTCTTACTCTTCTTAAAAAGGATCTTGTATCATCAACTGCTGGTACTGCCTCTCTTAAAATCTTGAGCAGAATGTTTACTCTTTCCATCCCGATTGAAGAATAATTATTTCTTTTACATAATTGTTCCCAATCTCTATCTAGCTCTCTGAGAATAAGATCTCTTCTCAATGGCTGCCTAAAGAAGGGAATGTTTCCTTCCTGAAATAGCAAGGGACGAATAAATTGATTTCCTTCCTTAAGCGCTGTTTCGAAGTATCTTCCATCTGGTTTTTCTTTACTAGGCTGGCAAAGATCATAATCCATAGAAAGGATATTTGCTTCAGTCCTTTGCTTTAATGCTGCAAGCCTTTTGTATCCAAATATTTCATCAATAGTCAGATTTGCAGTCTGGTGTGCAAAACTGCTAGATATATCAATATCTACATACCTTTTGATTTCTTGAGAAGGGGGTGCTTCTCCAAGTTTTTGGGTTATTTTTTCTGCCCATTCATTGCTATTCATTTTTCAACTCCTGAAGACATTTCGCAGCTCCTGTCGACTGTAATGGCTTTCTTTCATGTTTCTCTGTGCAATCAATAAGACCACAATTTCTCAATGAACGAAGAATATTCCATGCTGTAGATGGCGCACAATTAAGCTCTAAAGCAATTTCTTTGATGCATTGAGAAACTGAAGAAGGGATAGGATTATTTAGAATGAAAAGAAGTGCTTTCTTTTCACGTTTTGTAAGCTTTGCCTTCACAAGCTTGGCTAAGCAAAACATAAGTTCCGTTTCCGAGAGAGTTGAGTCTATCATTTTGAGAAAAGAGAAGTCCTCCTAATGGGTCAAAAGTGTATAGACACGCTGGGAGAGACTTCCCTATGCGTGCCACCTATATCTATGTACAGAGTTTGCTCTAAAGAGAATTACTATTTTGTTATGAGACTCTGCTTTCATGGCTTTTAGGGAAGTTAAAGGTATATAAAAAGCTTTTGTGCAGAAAAAAATGGAGCATTATGTTTTCTTTACCCACTTGCCTTTTTCATTCTTTTTGTATTTCTTCTTGACTGCGCCCCAGGCGACTTTGAATGCAATAACTTCATTTTTGTATTCAAAGTGGGCAACATTGAATGCTTTCATGAACAAAGTCTGCGCTCTCTTCGGAAGAACGTGTTGTATAGGTTTTGGCAACTGTTCTATTTTTTTGTAAGGCATGCTCTTCTTAAGGTATTCTTGTTTATATGTGTTTGTTCTGGATAAAGCTTAAAAGCAGGGAATTTGTTTTTCTTTTTTATGGGATTTCCTCTGAGAATTTGGGATACAACACAAGATGCAAAGGATAGGTATGCACTTGCACAAGAAAGATTCTCTGGCATTATGAAAGAATTGAGAGAAAGAGGTTTTCAGTGTACTTATATTGGAAATTTGCGTTTTAACAAAGATATAGAGCCAGAAGTCTGGTTGAATTCTCGAGGCTTTTACCCTCATCAAAAAGATACAAGGCTTGTTCTTTCTTATGCTCTTCAGTATGGAAGAAGTGGATGGTGGAATTTAGATCAGCTTGAGGCTTTTTCCCATGGTGAAGGAGAGATGCTGGAAATGGCAATGTGGGAGTATGGTTTTCGAAGGCAAAAGAAAGATTCTTCCCAGTGGACAAGGAAAAGAAAGGGAGATATTCTTCTTTCTGAGGTGAAGCCTGAAGCTCCTGTACTTTCGGAACAAGAAAAAGAAAGTTGTGTTCCTCCCCTAGAAAATGTTCCTTGGGAATCTGAGAGGACTTATTTTATTTGTGCAGGGAGAACTGGTTTGCCTTATCTTAGTCTTGATGTTAACCCTTTTCTTCATAATGCAGATAGTTTAGGAATATTAGGACGAGCTCTTGCAAATAGTGGGAGTATAGATTCACAACAAGAAGGTTTTACTTTACATGCAAGAAATGTTCGTGTAGATGATAAAAGATATGTGCATCTTCATACGATTCGAAATGATGAACGAGAACTTGATGTGCTTTGGCCAAGCAGAATTTCTGTGCAGAATATTGATTCTTTAGCGCAGTCACTTGTAGATCTTGTGGGTGGAAAATAAATGAGTCTGGAGGGATTTG
>JACRKH010000015.1 GCA_016235495.1 Candidatus Woesearchaeota archaeon | reverse complement strand
TCCGAAGGGAATCTATTTTCATTCCAGCACCTGGATAATCTTCACAGGACAAGCCTCAGCTGCCTGCTTATTCACAGCAGAAGCAAAAGAAGGAATGACTAAAACAAAAACATCTTTCCTCAACTCCGCATTTTTCAAAACACTTTTTCCATCAGTAAAAGACATCTCCCATTGTTCAGGAGCAGTACCCACACAAACACCACAGCCAATACACTTCTCCCGAAAATAAAGTACTTTAGCCACGAGCCACCACCGCATAAACTTTGTCATTCTTTCTCACTTTCATCGCAAGAGGAAAAGTAACAATATCATTCTTTTTTGCAACAGGGACATTTTTCTCTTCACAAAGCAAATGTTCTATAACAACTTCCACAGCTCCAGTGCTTGGACCAATGATTAAAACCTTATCACCTACTTTCAAAACACCAGTTTCAATCTGCAGACAAACAACTCCAGCCTGAGAATAATAATTTTGAACAGCACCTAAGAAAACTTTCTCTTCTGTTGCTTGTGAACCATAAGCCACGCTCCATTCACTAAGCTTCTTGCCCAGATAATATCCACCCTGCCAGAACCCTCTATTGTACACCGTCTCCAATCTCTTCAGCCAAGCCTCAATCTTCTCTGGAGTATAATCATGAGTAAAAATACTATCAAGAGCTTCTCTATAAACAGCAGTAACAGTAGAAACATACTCCGGCGCTCGTCCCCTTCCTTCAATCTTCAAAACAGAAACACCAGATTGAACAAGCTTATCCAAAAAAGAAATAGTGCACAAATCCTTGGGGGACATCACATACTTATTATCCAATACTAATTCCTCTCCTGTTTCTTCATCAATAACACGATATGCTCTTCTACAATTTTGCAAGCATGCTCCTCTATTTGCTGAAGCATTATAGGTTGCGAGGCTCATGTAGCATTTTCCAGAAACTGCAACACAAAGGGCGCCATGGATAAAAATTTCTATACCTACCAATGAACCACTTGGGCCAGTAATATTCTCTTTCTTAACACTTTCACAGATAGAATGAATTTGCTGAAGAGTAAGTTCTCGTGCAAGAACAATAACATCAACATACTGTGCAAAGAAACGCACAGCCTCAATATTACTGACATTCAATTGTGTAGATGCATGAACAGAAATTCCCAAAGAGTGTGCAAAACGAATCGCAGCAAGATCACTTGCAATAATCCCATCAACACCAGCTTCTTTCGCTGCAGCACAAAGAGACTGCATAAAAGGAATATCATGATCATAAAGAACAACATTCAAAGTGAGATAACAAGAAACCTCTTTGTCATGACACAAAGAAACAATTTTTTTAAGATCTTGTAAAGTGAAATTATTTGCAGCTCGTGCTCGCATATTCAGCTGCTCGACACCAAAGTACACCGAGTCAGCATCTGCATTGATGGCAGCCTGAAGAGATGCAAAAGAGCCTGCAGGAGCCATAATTTCTGGCTTTTTCATAACCTAAAAAAGTAAGAGAGGATTATAAATAGTTTTCTATAAACATTAAAGCTTAATTTCTTGTAATTTTTTAATCAATTCTTTAACTTTTTCTTTTGTAGGAGGAATACCTGTAACAGGTGCAGCATAAGGATATGCGAGAGGAAAAAGCCATCCTATAAAAGCATACAATTCTGGATGAATCAATTGCTCTGCAGAAAGATATTGAAGATAGATTTTTTCTGCATCCTTCTTAAATTGTCCAGTGAGCCCTTCTTTCAGATATCTCTTTAAAATATCTAAGCTATCCTCTTGTGCTGCAATTTCAAGCTTCTTCATAATAAAAACGCCGTGGCTCGGATTTGAACCGAGATATCCTTGCGGAAACAAGCTCACCAGATATAATTTCCAGGCTTACGCTCAGTTTTTACTGATTTGCGCGGTACCAGGTTGCGCCACCACGGCAGGTATTTAAAGATTTTACTGGGTTTTATAAATTTAATGTTTTATATAGTTTTTTAGTTTTTAAAATATGCCAAAAACCTACTTTTTCAGAAAAAATAAGCCTATCCTTTAACCGATTAATAGAAATAATATAAACCTTTGAATAATGAAAGTTTTTAGGTTGAGTTGAATAAAAACCATGGGAAATACCAATATCATTAAGCATTTAAGAAACAATGATCATCCCCTTTTCATTTACTGTTTGAAGTTTAATTTGATTCTCACCAACATAAGCCTCAGCAGAAAAAAAAGAAAAAAATTAATAGCCTGAACTTGCCTCAAGAGAAACATCTACAGAAGCATTAACATCAAGAGAATCATCCTCAGAAGAGCCCTTAGATGATCCCTTTCCATGTTCCTCACTCTCTGACTTGCCCTTCGCAGAAGCACTCACAGAAACAGAACCCTTCTCAGAGGCATTCTCATCTGAAGAATCCTCTTTATCATCGGAGCCCTCTTCCACATCATTGAAGTTCTTTCCCTGACGAGCAGAGATAGCAAGCTCTTTTGCCTGTTCAGCAAGATCCTCAGCCAGAGAAAAGTCACCGCTTGCAAACGCTTCCAAAGCCTGAGTATAGCTCTCATTTGCCAGCGTATAAAATCCTACAGCCTCAGAAGTATTACTGCCCTTAGATGTTTCCAAATCTATCTTCTTCTGTGCACCATGCAACTGCTCTTCAGCATGCTCCAAAGCCTTCTCTGCATTTTTCTGCTCTTTATCATGAAGACCCAAAGCAAGAGAAGTTTCTTCTTCCTCAGCATCCTCATCACCTCCATCTTGATGCACTTTTGCTTTAGCCTTTTCCTTATGATTCTTTATTTTCATATCAAAAGCAGAAGTTTGTCCATCAAGATCAGCAGCAAGAGACGCAGAGGAATCATCTTCAAAATCAAGTGTGTCTTCTATATCCTTAATCTTTTCCTTGTGCTTTTCTAATGCCATTTCAAGTGCAACACTGTAAGCAAGTTCCTCACTGCTATTTGAAGAGCCGCTGTCAATGCTGTCTTCCAAGGATGAAAACAAATCCCCATGCGCTTTCACAGCCTTTTCAGCATGAGCAAGATCCTTTGCTTCAAACATTGCCCTAATCTCAAGCAGACGCTCCTGTGCATATGCAAGACCTTTAGCAGTCTTTTTCTGTGGGTTGCTGGTTAAAGCCAAAGAAATCTTTTCTAAAGCAATATCAATCCCATACAAAAAACTATCAGGTGTTGTGCCCGCATCAGTCACAGTAGTATCTGCATCCACCACTGCCTGCACATTTGCATCAGCACCAATATCTTCTGCCGCTCCTAATGCACTAAAAAGCAACAAACACAATATCCCTAATCCAAACATTTTTTTCATTGTAAAACCTCCATCCTAAGCTCTAATAAGCAAGCAAAAGATATAGAACTTTGCTGAAACAAAGCGAAACAAACTGAAAGAAAGCTTATTTCTGCTCAACCAACCGAATAATCTTGCTTGTCCCATAAGACTCTCTAGTAACGAGTCCTCTTTTTTCCATACTCTTCAGCAAACGGCTCAATTTCACCTTAGTCAAACCGCTCTGTAATTCCAATTGCTTCTGCCAAAGATGACTCTCATGTTCTTGAAGTATATGTATTACTTTTCTTTCTTGTTCAAGTAAAGCTCCAGCAACAAACACATCACTCTTTTTTCTTCGAAACAGCAGAAACAAAACTAAAAGCAAGGCAAGAGGAATGACTATAAAAATCCAAGAAGAAAAACTTTGTTTCTGGGAATAAAAGACAGCTGCTGAAAAATCACCATGGAGAGGAGATCTTTCCCAAGAGAGAACTTCATGCTTTCCATCAGAATAAAGATGTCGAGGATAAGGTGAAGGAGCATGATCTAAACTTAATAGAGCATTTTGAGGAAGAGTAACAAGCAAAGAAAAACGATCAGCATCAATAATCTCTTGATGATATTCAAAGAGAAAGCTCCCATCCTGAAGAGAGAGAAGAGGGGAAGAGGATTGAAAATGAACAGTAAACGTATGAACACCATCAGACACAGGGCAAATCAAAGAGCTGAAACCTAACTCCTCCTTCTGTGCACAAACAACTTCCTTTGCATCAACCAAAACCTCAAGCTGCTCAGCATTTGAAGGAAGAGAAAGGACAAGAGAAGAATCGGTAACTGAAGCGACAGAATCTATCTGAAAAAGAACAGTCTCATCTTGAACATCAGCAGTAACACTATAATAAGTAAAAGATGTTGCAGAAACAAGACTAAGCAAAAGAAGCAAAAAAAGAGCATACAAAAAAATTTTCATGAAGAACAGTAAAACAGGAGAATATATAAATCTTTTTTATAGGCAGAAAGTTTTATAAATATAAGAAAATCCTTCCATGCCATAAGCCCCTGTAGTGTAGTACGGTCAATCATTTCACCCTTTCGAGGTGAAGACCCGGGTTCGAATCCCGGCGGGGGCACTACT
>JACRKH010000014.1 GCA_016235495.1 Candidatus Woesearchaeota archaeon | reverse complement strand
AGAGCATAAAATAATTCCTTACACAGGAGCAATTTTCCTCATCCTTTCTATCATCCAAATCATTGCATATTTCTTTTATTTCAAATCTATCCCTAATTTCATAAGCCAATATGCTTGGTGGTTTTTCTATCTCAATATAAGCATTGCAACATTAGCCACGGCACTCTGGCACTACATGTCTTACAAAGCGAAAACAACATGCATGCTGGGAATGATGGTTGGCATGACACTGGGGATGCAGACAGGAATGATGCTAGGTGCAATTCTTGGTGCAACGAATGGTCTTTTCATGGGTGCACTAATTGGTCTCATTTTTGGAGTTTCTGTGGGGGTAATTTCTGGAAAGTCTTGCGGTATTATGGGAATCATGCAGGGAATGATGGCAGGTCTGATGGGAGGAATCATGGGCCCTATGACAACCCTTATGCTTTATTCTGACCACATTCTTTGGTTCATGCCATTATACATTATCATTAATGTCCTTATCATTTGGGGTTTTTCATACATGATTTTTGAGGAAATGGTAGAAGACAAAGAGGTAAAAAAACATCCTATATCCTTCATAAAACTTCTTTTATTCTCTATTCTCATAATGGCCATTTTTGTGCTTATCATGCTTTATGGAATACGATCTCCATTATTGGGAGGTTTTGGAGGATAAAATGAAAAGACTACTTGTAATAATAAGCATACTCAGCCTTGCATTAGTTACTGCATGCACGACAGAAGCAAGCACAAGAGTGGATACACTGGCAAATGTTTCAGAGGATGGCTTTCAAGACATAAGCCTGACCTATGGTAAATTTGGGTATTCATTTAATTATGTTCTTTCACCAAACACAGTCAAAGTAGGAATTCCAGTACGAATAACAGGAGATGCCTCAAAATTAAATGGTTGCTTCCGTGCAGTCACCGTCCCTCAATATCACGTAGGGAAAATAATGTCTAGTCAAGATAGTACACTAGAATTTACACCAACAGAAACAGGAGATGTAGTTATCTCATGCACAATGGGGATGGCAACAACCACATTAAAGGTAATATGAAAAAAACAAACCTTCAAGTAACAGGAATGCACTGCGCAAGCTGTGCAACATTACTCACCAAAGCACTGACAAAGGCTGAGGGCGTAAAGGAAGCAACAGTAAATTATGCTACAGCCAGAGCAACAATACTGCATGATGAGAAGAAAATACACGAACAAGCACTCATTGACATAATCAAAGATAAAGGCTATGGCGCCAGCGTCCTTACAGAAGGAGTGCACAGTTTAGAAGCAGAAGCAAAACTCATGAAAGATGAGATACTGAAGTCCCAAAAGCTTTTCCTTATTAGTTTTCTCTTTGCATTCCCCGCATTTGTTTTTGGTATGATTTTCCCTCGCATAGGATTGCATATACCTTACATACAATATATTTCCTGGATTCTTGCAACACCAGTACAGTTCTATGTAGGTTGGCAGTTCTACAAAGGAACATGGCATGCACTGAGAAACAAAACAGCAAACATGGACACTCTCATCGCATTGGGAACCAGTGCAGCATACATATTCTCTATCTATCAAGTGCTCGCAGGAAATACAGAACAATACTTTGAAGTATCCGCAATTCTCATCACCTTCGTCATCTTAGGGAAATGGCTGGAGGCAATTGCAAAAGGAAAAACTTCTGAAGCAATAAAAAAGCTAATCTCACTAAGCCCAAAAATTGCAACAGTCATAAGGAAAGGAAAAGAAGTAAAAGTCTCAGTGGATGAACTGCAGATAGGAGACATAATTCTTGTTCGTCCTGGAGAAAAAGTTCCCATTGATGGAGAAATCACTGAAGGGCATTCATCCTTAGATGAAAGTATGATCACAGGAGAGAGTATGCCTGTGGAAAAGAAAAAAGGAGATATGGTTATTGGAGGAACAATTAACAAGCAAGGTTCTTTCCATTTCAAAACAACAAGAGTTGGAGCAAATACAACCTTATCAAGAATCATAAAACTCATTGAAGATGCACAGGGTTCTAGAGCCCCTATCCAGCGCTTTGCCGACATGGTCTCTCAGTACTTTGTTCCCATTGTGCTTGTGATATCTATACTCACCTTTGCCGCATGGTATTTTGTATTCTCTTCCACATTCTCCTTCGCAGTTATCGCAGCAGTTGCAGTGCTTGTTATTGCATGCCCTTGTGCATTAGGCCTGGCAACACCAACAGCAATCATGGTGGGCACAGGAAAGGGAGCACTGCATGGAATCCTCATTAAAGGAGGAGAAGCACTGGAGACCGCACACAAAATTAAATATATTATTTTTGATAAAACAGGAACAATTACAAAAGGAGTTCCTGAAGTAACTGACATAAAAGTTATTGGAAAAAATACTGAAAAAGAAATCCTTAAAATTGCTGCAAGCATTGAGAAGTATTCTGAACATGCACTTGCAGAAGCAATAGTGAAGAAAGCAGAGGAAGAAAAGATTGGCCTGACAAAACCAACAAATTTCAAAGCAATCTCTGGCTTCGGGGTCGAAGCAAAAGTTGGAGCAAAACAATATGCCTTTGGAAACCGCAGGCTTATGCAGAGAGAAAGAATAAATATTTCCTCTTATGAAAAAGAAATAAAACTACTGGAAGAGCAGGGAAAGACCGTCATGCTGCTCAGCTCAGGAAAAATACTTCTGGGTATGATTGCAGCTGCAGATAGAGTGAAAGAATCCTCAGCTGAGGCAATAGAAGAATTGCATAAGCTCGGTCTAGAAGTGTATATGATTACCGGAGACAACGAACGCACTGCACAGGCAATTGCAAGGCAAACAGGCATAAAAAATATTTTTGCAGAAGTCCTGCCTGAAGACAAAGCAAATTATGTAAAAAAACTCCAGCAGAAAGGAAAAGTGGCAATGGTGGGTGACGGTATAAATGATGCACCAGCATTGGCGCAGGCAGACCTTGGTATAGCTATGGCTTCTGGGACAGATGTTGCAATGGAAACAGGAAGCATTGTCCTTATGCGCAATGACCTTAGAGATGTTCCTAGAGCAATACATCTCTCTCGCCTGACTATGGCAAAAATAAAACAGAATATGTTTTGGGCATTATTTTACAATGTGGTTGGCATTCCCATTGCAGCAGGGATACTCTATCCCTTTACAGGCTGGTTGCTCTCTCCTATGATTGCTGGAGGAGCAATGGCTTTGAGCTCGGTAAGTGTCGTGACAAATTCATTAGTATTAAAGAGAAAGAAATTGTAAAGGAGGAAAAAAATGAAGCAAACAAGAATAGTATTCATACTGGGGATAGTGCTCCTTCTAAGCTTGAGCATTGCATTTGCACATGAAGAAGAGACATTTGCAGAAGGGCAAGCCTTAGTCGAGAGTAAAGTCTCTTGTGACAATCTTACTCAGGAACAGCTTGCAGCAATAGGAGAATGGTACATGGAGCAGATGCATCCAGGAACATCACATGAAATCATGGATGCAATGATGGGTTTGGAAGATAACCCAGAAAGAGACCTTGCTTTTCACAGCAGCCTGGGGGAACAATTCTATTGTGGACAAACAAGCAACGCAAGCTATACCTATGGCATGATGAATGGCTATAGTTATGGAATGATGAGTGGTTTTGGCTCAATGATGAATTGGGGATATGGCACAAGTTCCTGGTGGCTCTGGTGCATCCTAGGATTCATCATTATTGCTGCAATAATTTTCGCAGTAGTATTCTGGGGGGTATATTACCTCATAAGGAGAAAAAAATGAAAACAAAAAGCATCATAACCTGGATAGTAGTCATTGTTGTCATCATAGGAATCTATTATGTGATTTCAAAAACACCAAACACATCCTGTGCAACAGCAGCAGCAAAAGATATCAGTGTTGGTGGCGACCAAAATGTCATATATCATATCCATCCAACATTAAAAATAAAAATAAACAATGCTGAAGTAGTCATTCCAAATCGTGTAGGCTTTGATGGAGCTATTATGCGTCCTTTGCATACACATGACAGTTCAGGAATAATCCATGTTGAATCTCCATGTGCCCGAGACTTTACGCTTGGTGACTTCTTTGATGTGTGGGGGAAACAGTTTAACTCTACCTGTATCTTGGAATCCTGTGCTGATGCAACACACAGCTTCAACATGTATGTGAATGGGGTTAAGAATACAGAGTTTAGAGACCATATCTTCATAGATAATGAACTGATAGAACTCAAGTATGAAGAAATCAAATAATTTTTCTTTTTTTCTTTATTAAACGATAAGGAACAAGAATTTTAGGTTCTTAACCAATCCTTAAGCACTTTTTCAAAGGAAACACTTTAAATAAACAAAAGGATTATCTAAAAGAATGAAAAAGACAACACTTTTTTCAATACTTCTAATTATTCTAGTAGCAGCTCTTGTATCTGCACATGAAGACGAAGCAGATCATGCAACAGCAATAAATAACTCCTTTTCA
Organism: Candidatus Woesearchaeota archaeon; assembly: GCA_016235495.1. Taxonomy (GTDB): domain Archaea; phylum Nanobdellota; class Nanobdellia; order SCGC-AAA011-G17; family GW2011-AR17; genus JAGVZZ01. The sequence continues at coordinate 38,458 of JACRKH010000014.1, read as the reverse complement.
GAAGATCTCGGTTTATTCCCAACAGAGATTCCAACTGCAGGAACAACAACGATACTTTCTTTCCAAGTATCAAACACAGAATTTCCAAAAGTCTCGCACATTGACAGCTCTGTAACAATATCTGATGCAGAAGGAAATATCCTGAAAGAAAATGAACTCATTCATACACACGGAAATGCCTACTCTATGATATTCAAATTTCCTAAAGCAGGTGAATACACAATTCAAACTCTCATAGAACCATCAGATCATTACGAAGGCACACAGTTTGATCCAGTCATAATGGACTTTATCATAGAAGTAGCACAAGGAGAGAAGACATCCTCAGGGGCAAGTCCTTATCTTCTTGGAGCAAGTATCATTATTATTCTTGGGCTAATATTTCTTATCTGGAAAAAGAAGAAGAAATAATTCTTATTTTAAATGATAATAACTATAACTGAAAATCTTTCCAAAAAATGGAGGAAACATTTATGAAGTGGCTAAAACCCTAAGAATAAGAAGCTTTAAATATAGAATATAACTTATATTACTATATGAACACAACTATAGCAGTGAAGCCAAGGACTCTTGAAATGTTAAGAAAAATAAAAGAAGAACTTAAAGCGGATACACTTGATGAAACTATTACACGCTTAATTAAAGAAAAGAAAAAGACTAGCAATTCTATGTTTGGTGCTTTGAAAGATGTCAAGGAAAAGTTTGTGAGGGAGAAAATTGACCGTTTTGATTGATAGCTGTGCTTGGATTGAATATTTTCAGGGATCGCAGCTTGGAAAGAAAGTGGATGCTTATGTGAGAAGTGATGAAGAAATTTTAGTAAGCACATTAAATATTACAGAAATTTATAGTTATTTTTTGCAAACAAAATCTCAAAAAGCAAATGCCTTTATTGAATTTATATTTGAAAAATCTTTTCCCATACCTGTAGATACAGAAATTGCATTGCATGCTGCAGAATATAAAAAAGAAAAAATATTAGGAATAGCAGATGCAATTGTTTTAGCTACCGCAGAAAAAGAAAATGCTAAGATTCTAACTGGAGATAATGATTTTAAGGGTTTTCCAAATGTTATCTTCTTAGAGAGTTAACTTTATAAACTTCTTTTCTTTATAACTCAAAGAGGTGATATGAATGGCAAACAGACTATTAAATTTCTATGGAACTGAGTGTCCGCATTGTCATGAGATGTTCCCATTAATAGATAAATTAGAAAAAGAACTCAAAGTCAAAGTGGAAAGATTAGAATGCTGGCACGACTCTAAGAATGCAGCACTTTTAGAAAAATATGACACAGAAGGCTGTGGTGGTGTGCCCTTTTTCTACAATGAAAAAACAAAAAAATCCATTTGCGGTGCTGTAGATTATGCAACACTCAAGAAGTGGGCGCAAGGATGATTAGAAAACTCAAGACTTTTACTGTACAACGATTAGAAGTTCTTAATGAGCATGGCAAAGAAGATAGGCGCCTCATGCCAAAGCTTTCCCAAAAACAAATAAAAGAATTATACAAGTGGATGTACATCACAAGAGTTTTTGATGCAAAGGCACTCAAATTGCAGCGCACAGGCCGGCTCGGAACTTATGCTTCCATGCTTGGGCAGGAAGCAGCAATTATAGGCTCTGCATACGCCTTGAGAAAACAGGACTGGCTCTTTCCTTCTTTTAGAATATCTGGAGCAATGCTGCTTCGAGGCATTGACATGGCAAAGTTATATTCTTATTGGGGTGGAGATGAGCGAGGATCAAAACCCGAGAAAGGAGTAAATGTTTTTCCTCTCTGCATCACTGTTGGTGAACAGCCTTTGCATGCAACAGGCTATGCTTGGGGATTAAAAATGCAAAAGAAAAATGCAGTCGTGCTCACAGACTTTGGTGATGGTGCAACCAGTGAAGGAGACTTCCACGAGGCATTAAACTTTGCAGGCGTTTTCAAAGCACCAGTAATATTTCTCTGTCAAAACAACCAGTATGCCATTTCTATTCCAGTAAAAAAACAAACTGCTTCCGAAACACTCGCACAGAAAGCAATAGCTTATGGTATAAAAGGTATACAGGTGGATGGCAATGACATCTTTGCAATGCTCAAAGCAACACAGGATGCAATTAGAGATGCAGGGAAGGGAAAACCAACCCTCATAGAAGCATACACCTACAGAATGTCTGATCATACAACTTCAGATGATGCAAAAAAATATCGTTCAGAAAAAGAAGTCAAATCCTGGATGAAAAAAGATCCCATGCTCAGACTCAGAAGATACATGGAAAGAAAAAATATCTGGAATGCAAAAGAAGAAGAAAAATTACAGAAAGAAGTGGAAGCAATGGTGGACAAGGCAGTAAAACAATATGAATCTATGACACCAGCACCTAAAGAAGATATATTCAAATATATTTATGCCGGAGGAGCGCAGTGAACTTGGAATTTCGCCTGATAGAAATAGAAAAGAGAAACCCATTTACTATTGCAGCAATGGATCATGCAATATTTGAAGAGTGTGAAGCAGGAAGATCACCCCCAACATTAGTATATCACAACTGGCAGCCAGCAGTTTCATTGGCGAAGGGGCAGGCATTATCCGACCTGAATCATGAAGCCTGTAGAGAGAAAGGATTTGGCATTGTCCGTCTGACAACTGGAGGAAAAGCAGTCGTGCATTTCCCAGACACAGAATTTTCTTACAGCCTTTTCGTTCCCATAAATTCTCTTAATCTAAGAGCAACCTATCAAACATATTGCGGAAGAATAGCAGCAGCGCTTACAAGCTTAGGAGTACCCTCAGCAATAGTCGATAACAATGATATTTTTGTAGGCAGAAGAAAAATTGGAGGCAATGCACAGCATGTCAAGAAGCACTTTGCAATGCAGCAAGGTCTCATTCTTTACGAAGAACCAGATTCAAAAACAATGCTTTCTCTTATGAATTCTTCTTTGTATCCTGAAGATGCAGTGGAGCAATTAAAAAATGTGCTTGTTGGTTTTAGAAGATATAGTTTTGCTTCTCAAGAACAGCTCAGATACATACTCACAGCGCATATGTTCGCTGGTGAAGAATGGAAGCATGGTTTTTTAACAGCAAGAGAACAAGAAAGAATACAAGAATTAGAAGAAGAATACAAAATACTAAATGAGGCGCAGGCGCCGCAGACAAGAGGACTATGTTGGCTTCCTGCTCCCGCATATGCAGAAGCAAAAAGGAGATCAGCATAATGGTTGTTCTGAATATGGTGGAGGCAATCAACCTCGCACTGAAGCAGGAAATGAAAAGAGACAAAACTGTTCTTATATTAGGTGAAGATGTGGGTGTTGATGGGGGAGTATTTCGTGTGACAGATGGTCTTCTCAAATTATATCCAAAAAGAGTATTCGATACACCTTTAGCAGAGTCAGGCATCGTAGGAACATCTTTAGGTTTGGCAGCATCTGGCTGGAAGCCTGTTGCAGAAATGCAGTTCGAAGGCTTTATTCTTCCTGCATTTGACCAGATTGTCAATCATGTTGCAAGAATCAGAAACAGAAGTCGCGGAGCATTTACTGCACCATTAGTGATTCGCTGTCCTATCGGCGGGGGCATCAAAGCATTGGAGCATCATAGTGATTCACCTGAAGCATACTTTGCGCATACTCCTGGATTAAAAGTAATCATGCCCTCCACTCCTTACGATGCAAAAGGCTTGCTCATTGCAGCAATTCGCGACCCTGATCCAGTTATTTTCTTTGAGCCAAAAAGAATTTATCGTGCAATTAAACAAGAAGTTCCTGAGAAAGAATATACTATACCCATAGGCAAAGCACGCATAGTGCAGGAAGGCACAGAACTCACTATAATTTCCTATGGTGCAATGGTAAGAGAGTGCGAGCAGGCAATAGAAAAAATAAAAGATCATGTTTCTGTAGAATTGATTGACCTTCGTACATTAAGACCTCTGGACAAAGAAGCAATTCTTACGAGTGTAAAAAAGACAGGAAGAGTCATAATTGTTCATGAAGCGCAAAAAACCTTAGGATTAGCTGCAGAAATTTCAGCAATCATAAATGAAGAAGCATTATTATCATTGAAAGCCCCTATTGAACGCATAACAGGCTTGGATATCATAGTCCCCCTGCCAAAATTGGAAGATTATTATGTTATTGATGAAAAAAGAATTATTGCCGCAATAGAGAAGGTGGTGAACTTCTGATGTTTACATTCAAATTTCCTGATGTGGGTGAAGGTATCCAAGAAGGGCATATTGTTTCATGGTTAGTGAAAGAAGGAGATATGGTTAAAGAAGATCAAGTCCTTGCAAAGATAGAAACAGATAAAGCAGTTGCAGACATTCCTGCTCCTCGTTCTGGAAAAATTCTGAGAATTTATGCCCCTGCAGGACAGATAGTAAAAGTAGGAGAAGCTTTGGTGGACATTGGAGAAGAAGGGGAAAAAGTTTCGAAGAAAGAAATTCAGAAAATAGAAAAAGTTCCAGTAAAGAAAGGACAATCTGTCGTCGGGGAATTAGAAGAAGCAACAGAAGTGATGAAAGAACCAATAAGCAAGAAGATATCCTCGTCAGAAAAAGAAATCAAAGCCCTTCCTTCAGTAAGAAAATTGGCAAAAGATAAAGATATTGATTTAACAAAAATACAAGGCTCTGGAAAAAATGGGGAAATTCTTCTTAGTGATCTAGGGGAAAAAACCGCAGAAAATGTAAAGAAAATCCTAGTCACAAAGAAATATGATATGTGGGGCTACATAGATCACGTTCCATTGCAAGGTTTAAGAAAAACAATAAAAGAAAATATGGAAGCTCAAGCGAAGATACCTATCGTCACACATATGGATGAGATGGATGTGACAAAGTTGTGGGCAATTCGTGAAAAGGAAAAAACAAAAATAAAAGATGTAAAGCTGACATTCCTGCCTTACATTGTGAAAGCAGTGATAGCATCATTAAAAGTAAATCCTATCTTGAACTCTTCATTAGAAGAAGATCAAATACTCTTAAAGAAATATTACAACATTGGCATTGCTGTTGCAACCAGCGATGGATTGATTGTTCCCGTCATAAAAGGTGCAGACAAGAAATCTTTGATAGATATTGCAAAAGATATTGAAAGCCTTTCTGAGAAAGCAAAGCAGAGAACAATAGATCTCATGGACTTGAAAGGCAGTACATTTACTATAACAAATATTGGTTCTTTAGGAGGTATCTTCGCAACGCCTATGCTCAACATGGGGGAAGCAGCAATCCTTGCACTGGGAAGAATATATGAAAAACCTTTGGTGGTAAATGGAAAAATAATGGTTAGAAAAGTTCTTCCAGTTAGCCTTGCTTTCGACCACAGAATTCTCGATGGTGCACATGCCGCTTTGTTTGTGAATAAAATAAAAGAATATCTGGAAGATCCAAACAGACTCATGTTGGAATTGAGTTAAGATTTATTAATGCAAAGAACATTCCAAGAACAAATGAGAGTATTCATATTTCTTCATAGTGCAGATAAAGAAGCCTTTCTTCAATTAAAACCATTGGTAGAAATATCTTCTGGTGTGTTATTACTTATCGAATCATGGTAGGATTTATTTGAGATTCTGATCATTTCACAAAACAAACATTTGGGAATTGCTCAAATTCTTTATCACCAGTAAGAAAAGGAATACCTTTTTCCAGGGCAAAGATATAACCCAAACAGTCTACATAAGAAAGCCTTCTCTTTTTATGTTGAGAACGAAAAAGCATTGCATTCTTAATAGTTTCATCTTTTATCACAATACTGCTTGGAGAAAAGAAATCATAATAAAAATCAGCTCTCTCTTTTCCAGATTCACATAAAACACTATAATAAAGTTCCATAAGCTGCAACTTTGTTATAACCATGCTCGTAAATGTAGAGAACTCTCTATAATTCTTGGAGCCCTTAATAACCTCAATAAGGGCATAAGTATCAAAGAAATAAGTTTTTAAAACCATCCTTCCCTTGCAAAATCCTTAAGTTCCTGTGCAGTTTTCTTCGTCTTAAATGTTCCAAATATGGAACCTAAATCAACTTTTGTTCCAAAATCAATAAGAATTTTTTGATTTGCTTTAATATGTCTTTGCACAATGACTTCATTAGGAATAATCACTGCCAAAGAATTGCCCCACTTCTTTACTATAAGTTCTTCTGCCATAGTGAGACATAAGTATCACTCATTTATAAATATTTCTGAGAAAAATCCGAAAATCTTTCAGAAAGAAATCTCCACATTCCCACAAAGAATTTTGCACTGACACGCCAATCGGTGCGTCCTATCCCTGCCCATATCATCCTCTTCCTGATTCAATGCATTTAAGTTCTCTGCACCGGAGAGAATATCTATCTTGCAAGTCCCGCAGACCCCATGTTCGCAGCCAAATGGCACGCCCAGTTCTCGAGCATACTCCTTCATTCTATCACCATCTTTAACTTCAACTTCTTTTCCATCAAATACTAATCTTGCCATAAGCTCAGAAATCTCTTTTTTACTTTTAAAACTTCCTAAAATTGAAAGAATCCTCTATAGACTTCAACAGCCTGTCTTCTGCTTTCTTCAACAGAAATTCCTGCATCAATATACTTCACAGCAGTCCCTCTCTCTTGGAAAATTCTCAGTAAACCCCTACTTTCATAAAGAGGTTTTATCTTTGTTTGAAAAGCTAAACTTTCAAAAACAGCATCATCCTGTTTTTCTCTTCCTTGAAGTCGCCTCATAACTTCTTCAACATTATTGATTGTAGGAATAATCAAAAGGTTCGGGCCATTCTCCAAGCAAAAAGCATTGCCTTCCATTCTCATAATATCTTCCATACTCAAAGGCTCTTCTCCGGGAAGAGTCTCTTGCGTGGATTGATACACAAGGGAAGTAGAGACACTTCTGGATTGAACAACATGTTTTCCAGCGGCAAGTGCAGGCAGTAAAACTCTCTTATGGAGAATCATTCTGTCTGCAGCATACAATTCAGCAGTCATACGTGCAGAATACTGTCTTCCATTATTTTTAATAACTTCTTCGCGAAGAGCCATCCCAATCTGAGCATGTGTCGGCTCTGAAGAAACAAGCACATCAAAACTTTCTAAATTTTTATAGGCATAACCAAGATTCTGAAAGTCTGGATGATAGGAATAAGCTCCCCACCATTGATCCAAAGAAAAAACTCTAGCGCCTCTTTCCTTCAAGCCTTTGACAATTGCATCAATAACAACACCTTTCCCTACACCATCAAGCCCATCAATAACAGTAAAAGTTCCAGGAAGCTTATGCACCATTTTTCAATCTCCTCAACTTTTTCTGATAACCTTGCCCATCCAAACTTAACAATTCCTTTCCATTTTTATCTCTTCGTACAAACTCTGCATTTCTAAATATATCAATATTTTCAGGATCAATCCCTGAGAAATCAACTCTTCCTTGTAAATCTCCCACTTCCATTCTGCTCAAGCGCATGCCTTCCATTTGATAATCAACAAAGGCATCATAAGCACTGGGAATATGTCTTCGATAGGCATCAGCAATGAGTGCAGCATAGTCACGAATTTCTTTTTGCGCATGTACATCCAGTCGCAGCCCTAAGAAATGTGCAATGTTATGCCCATCACCGCATCGCCATCCCCGCGTATAAAATCCTACACCTTTAAGAGAGCGAATAAGCCCTTCTGGCACACCCATTTCTTTGAGTTGGGCAACAGTTCCCAATTCTTCAGAAAAAGTTTTTCGAAGAAGACTTTGTGCGTTCATTTTATCCTCAGGATCCATATCTTTTCCTCTTCCCTGTCTGTTCATTCGATCTTGGTAACGAAGTTGATTTTCAGGAGGAACAAAAAACTGACTTCCCAAAGGAGTATATCCCATGAACTGGTGACTAGGCAAAGTTCTATGCCGCGCAGCCTGCCTCGGACTCACAAACACAGGAGTCTTCGCTTCAAAAGCAAGGCTCGTCATTTCTATAGGAGAAGTATGCAAATCCCGCACAAGAGCCCGCACGAGTCCTCTATTTTCTTGTACTTTCTTTGTTCCTTGACCATAGCTTGCACGTGCAGCATTTGCAGAAGTGCCATCATCTCCAAGGTAATCCACAACTTGAAAAGCACCATGATCAAGATATGCCCGTTCAACAAAAAGAATCTCTTCAAGCTCTGGAACAACAACTCTTCTTGTTTCCCGTGCTTTCCATCCTGCAGGGCTAAGAGGGGGATCAACAATAGATTCATCTGAAGGCAGAGTCAGAGAAATTTTTTTAGGAGAAGAAAGAAGCGCTTTCCATGCCAGTGGTGCAGCATCTTCAGCAATCTTTGCAACATATTCTACAAAATCTCTGGTAATACTATGGGTGTCAAGCAATCTTCTCTGCGTCTCCACAAAGGAAGCAAGAGTAGGAAGATCAATCTTCCAATAAAATTTAGTATCATTATCCGTGCCTAAGCCAATACGTGCAAGTTCACGGGTGAGATCAAGATCCATAAGTTTCCTATAATCATCATAAGTAACTTCCCTCTGTTTACGCAGAATAGAATGAATGATATTTTCTTTTCCTTCCAGAGAAGAGCCGTGAAGTTGTGCAGCAATTCTTTCAACAGAAGGGAGGTAAGAGCTATCAACCATAACAGAATATCTTCCAGAATACTCATTCACACTCACTCTGGTGTCATAGACAAAAGTCAATGCTGTTTCTATTGATCCTTGCATCCAGAACTGTAATTGCACGGAACGAAAAGGTGTGCTAATTCCTTTTGTCACAAGATGTCGAAGAAAATCATCATCATTTGGCTTTTCGGGGAAAATTCCAGTTCCATGCCCAGCAGTGGCAACACGGATGACACTTTCATCCCCGCCCATATAATCCACAAGTTCTAAAGAGCCTGTTCTTGTTCCAAAATCATGAGAATCAAGAGAACCGCTTCCATCAATATATCGTGCACCACCGAGCCACTTTTCGGCGCCAGGGGAAACCAATCTTTTTGTCAGCATACTCTTTTGACAGAAGGAAGGATTATAAACATTCAGAGAGAAGAATATATATAAAGAAAAACAATAAAGAATCAGTGTGGAACATCTTGCAATTCTTGATAAAAAAAGAAAACTCCTTCCAAAGATTCTTTCTGGAGAAAAGACAATAGAGTCTCGCTGGTACAAACATAAAAAAACTCCTTATGGAAACATCAAAGCAGGAGACATTGTCTACTTCAAAGACTCTGGAGAACCAGTCACTGCAAAAGCGACAGTGGACAAAGTACTCTTCTTTTCCGATATAACACGAGAAAAATATAAAGAGATTCTAGGCAACTATGCTGATGCTATTTGCTTGGAAGATAGAAACATAGACCATTATACAAACTACAAGTATATCACACTTATTTTTCTCAAAGAGGTAAACAAAATAAAAGCTTTTCAGGTCAACAAGAAAGGCTATGGCATGATGGCAGCATGGATTACTATGGATAATATCAATAAAATTAAAAAACATTTATAAACACTCATTCTCCTTTTAACAACATGGAACTCATCATCGTCCGTCATGCACAGACCGATGCAAACAAGAACGGAATTGTGCAAGGCCACTCAGAAAGCCATCTTACCCCATTAGGAAAAAAGCAAGCAAAGAAAATTGCAGAAAGATTGAAAGAGCATCACATTGACTATGCCTACTCCAGCGACCTCACCAGAGCCATAGAAACTGCAGAAGAGATTCTGAAATACCATCACATCCCTTTAGAAAAAACAAAAGAACTCAGAGAAAAACATGCAGGGATATTTGAAGGCAAATCAAACAAGCCAAGACTTCTCAGCAAAGAACAAATATTTAACAGATTTCACGGAATAAAACCATTTGGAGGGGAATCATTTTTGGGAGCACAGAAAAGAATTATTAATTTTTATAACAAACTTGTAGAAAAACATAAAGGAAAAACTGTTTTGATAGTTGCGCATGGTGCTGTCTTAGGAGCACTCCTTCTCCACCTCTTAGATAAACCCATTACTTGGGAAGAATATGACAAACATCGCCCTCAAAATGCAGCAATAACTATTGTAAAGATAGAAGACACAAAAAAACATACTGTGCATCTCTTAAACTGCACAAAACATCTCCATGGAATCGAAAGCCACAATCTTGCAGAAGAATAAACTCGACAAATCTCCTCAGGGATTTAGAGACGAAGACATAATTCCCTTACTAAAAAGAATAAATCAAAAATATACAACCACATCTTCTTGTTCAGGAAGAATAACTTTACTCAAAGGTGGAGAAAAAGGAGAGGTACAATGGCTCTACAAAACACATACAAAAGCTTCAGCAGCACAAATATATAGAATTCTTCAAAAGCAGGGAGCACTTCGTTTTTTCTTTGAACCATTAATTATTCATATCCAATGTAAAAATAAAGAAGAAGCAGAAGAGCTCCTCAAATGCTTGCAAGCAAATGGCTTCAAAAAAGCTGCATTAATTTCTTTTAGAAACTGGACAATAGAAATAAATGAAACAGGAAGAATGGAAACAATATTGACAAAAGAACTCTCTAAGGAATATATTACTCTCCTAGTAAGAGAAGCAAACAAAAGATTAAAGAAAACAAAAGAGAATATAAATAAATTAGAAAACTTATTTACTTTCTGATGTTTCTGCACTAGCAACTGCTTGGTCAACCATAGTTTCTAGTCTTTTTTTGTAAGAATCTACTGAAACACAATTATTAGGTTCAAAGCAGATATTCACACCACCACTTATAAGCTTATTCTGGTAAACCTGTACAGTAACATTTTCTCCCGCAATTTTTGCTTCTTGAAGATTTGTTACTCTGTCAAATTGTAAACCTCTGTAAGCAAGCCCTATTGCAGCTCCAAGTGCCAAAACTCCTGCCCCTATTGCATAATTTTTTCTTGTGAATGCCATTTTTTTAAGCCTCCAATAGAAAAGTATGCAGAAGACCTTATTTATAAAGCTTTTGATTATGTAACCACTTAGAAATAATAAAAAAAGAAGAATTACTTCTTTCTGAAAAGCATCCTCACAAAGACAAGAGCAAGAATCACAAGGATAATGTCTGCTAAGACCCAGAACCCGCTGTTCGCCTTAGCTTTAACCCAAGCAACAAGCTCAGACCAGGAACTGCCAGGAGCCTCACCAAAGTCCACAGTCACAACCTTAGAAACTTCATTTCCATTGTCATCGGTCACAGTAATCTTCAAATCATGGCTGCCCGTATTGCTTGTATCCAGCGTGTAATAGAGGTAGGCGTGCTCCTCACTGCCAGCACTAAGATCTGCAAGATACTCACTGCTTGTCAATGTTCCCCAGCTTACATCTTCGGGGGTAATAGTGATTGTTGTATCAGCATCTGCACTGTTTTTCACAAGCAGAGAAAGAGTCAGCTTGCTGTTTGTTGCATCATAAGTCTGGCTTGAACTAAAGCTCAGTTTCCCTAGTAATGCAGCTGCATCACAGCTGTCAACAGTCACAGGAACAAGCACAGAATCCATGCTAACCCCATTTTTATTATACAAAGCAGCTTCAAGGTAATAAGTCTTTCCAGCTTCAGCATCCTTTGGCAGAGTCAAATCAAAGCTCAATCGCTTGTCATTGTCTTTGTCATTATAATCACCAAGATCAAAGCTCTCAGATTTTTCCTTTACAGCAATATCACTGTCTGTCAACTCTGCATAGAGACCCTTTAGAGTATTCTTTCCTGTGCTTGTTGCAGTAAAAGAAACTCTGTAGCTATCAAGACAAGCTAAACCAGTGGATGGACTCACGCTCACATCACTAATCTGCAATCCTTCAGTAGCCCTTTTCATATCAAGGTTAATAGAATCATATTCACAATTATCATCTTCATTTCCATCTTCATGGACTTGCACATAAAGTTTGTAATGGTCATTGACATCAATATCTGTAGGGATAACAAGATCCTCAGTAAAGGTCTCTGTATTATCTTCATCAACAGAGCCGCTATCCTTCACCACTTCTTCTTTATCGCCGGTATCAGTATTCAAAAGAATAACTTCAATAGCAACATCATAATTATCATTTCCAGTATTTTTCACCCGCACTTCTACTGGGATGCTTTCTCCAGGATTAAAATCATCACCAGAGCTAGGCTTTCTTATGCTCACATCAAAATTGTTTCCTTGCTTCCCATCAGAGCAGATGTCTGGGTTCATACTGACATCAAGCCCTAAAGAGGAACTCACAACAGCAGTTCCTGTTGCAGCAACGCTAATGGTTCCGCTGTAAGATCCAGTATTAAAACCAGATTTGGGAGTAACCGATGTAGTCATAGTCATGCTTGCACCAGGCGCCAAGGAACTGCTTGCTGCGGAAGAGCTGACTGTAAGTTCATCATTATTATCATCTAGAATCTTACCACTGTCACCATCAGAACTAGTAAAATTCAAAGTCCAGCTGCTTAATGTCGTACTTCCAGTGTTCGTCACAGTAAAAGTGCCAGTTTCTTTATCTCCTTGTGTTGCGATGCTGATGCTTGATGTACTCACACTAAATGCATTTTTGCTATTGACAACAACAGAGTAAGGAATGCTTGCAACATTAGCAGAAGTAGTAGTATCTTGTGCGGTAATAGTCCCAGTATAAGTCCCAGCTGCAATTGCAGGAAGAGCCACACTAAAAGTCACAGTTTGATCTGTACTTGTAAGATCGCTCACATCAGAAATGCTTGGAGCACTAATAGTATTGCTTCCAGAAACAAGAGTGGAACTGGAAATATCCACCGTACTTATAGTACTGCCCACATTATGTAAGGTCAGAATAAAACTCACAGTATCACCAGGATTTCCACTCTGGCTGCTCGTATCAAGAGTTGCACTCAGATCACTGCTTGCACTGACAAGAGCAGTAGCAAGAAGAAATACAAATAATATGCTTAAAATAAATCGTTTCATGGTTTGAAACCCCCTAAATCTTGTCCCAAGTGTACGAGAGTTTATTTTTAAAGCTTCTGATTCTCTAAAAATGATATTTAGTCTCCTATTGGGGACAGAGAAAAGAATATATTCCTACACCTTCAAACTCAAAACTTTAGACACGCCATCTTGCATGGTGACACCATAAATAGTCTCAGCCTCAGAAATAATAGAATCATTGTGAGAGATAACAATATATTGTGCACCTTTGGAATACTTGGAAATCAGTTTAGATAATAATTCAGAGTTCTTCTTATCCAATGCTGCATCAACCTCATCCATGAGATAGAACCAAGAAGGCTCAAATTCCTGTATCGCAAAAATAAGAGACAAAGCAGTCAACGTTTTCTCTCCACCTGAGAGACTCTTCAGATCTAAATATTTTGAACCCACAATTTTCACGCGAATATCAACACCACCTTCGAAGACATTTTCAGGATTTTCCAGGATCAATTCTGCTTCTCCTTTTGTAGATAAAGAAGAAAATATTTCTTTAAAGTTTCTTTCCAGCAGTTTAAATGTTTTCATGAAACTCTCTTGCTTCTTGCTTTCAATTTCAAACATGAGCTTCAGCACATCTTCTTTCTCAAATTTCAATTTATCAAATTTCTCATACAGGTGCTTATATTCTTCATCAACCTTTTCATAAATCTCAAGTGCACGCAGGTTGACATTCCCCATAGTGCGCAGCATATTTTCAAAGTTCTTGATTTCAGCATTCAGGTCAGCAAGGCTCATCCCTCTTCGCAAAGTAACATCTTTGAACGGCTCAAACTCCTTCTTTAGACCCTCAACTTCTCCTCCAAGCACAGCCCTTTGGATGGAAACATCATTTCTCTTTCCTTCAATGCCGCGGACACGCTCCTCGCTTCTGATAAGCACAGAATCTTTTTTCTGCACAAACTCTTCACACTTTGCACGCTTGTTAAACATTTCTTTGTATTCAGCATAAAACTGCCTTTGATTTTTCTCTTTAATCTTAAGAATATCATCATTTGCTTTGATTTCATCTTGTAATTCTTTCAGCTCCTTCGTAAAACTTTCCCACTCCTTCTCAATATTTTTCATAATGCTCAAAACTTTTTCCTTCTCAGAATAATACAAACTGCTTTGATTCTCCAATGAAGATTTTTCAGAATCATTTTTAATAACCTGCTCTCGAATACTTTGTCTTTCCAAATCAAAGCCTTCCATTTCTTTATTTAACTCAGAACTATTCAGCTTAGAGAGCATATCAATTTGCCCCTGTTTCTCCTGCTTAAACTTTTCCAAGTTTTGTTGTATTTGTTTTAGTTTTCCATCAAACTCTTTCTCTCTGCTTTCCAGTTCTTTCACCTGAGTGCGCAAATCCTTCTTCTTAGATTCAAGCTCTTTCACATCTTCACTCCCGCCAACAGAAACTTCAGCAGCACGGATCTCTGCCTCAAGCACAGCTTTTCTCTCTCGTGAATAAACAATATCTTCATCATTTTCCATTTTCTTTTTTTCCAGCAGAGAAACAGTATCACTCAATCTTCCCATATCTTTTTCTAATCGTTCCATGCCGCTGCTGACTTCTTTTTGCTGGAATCCAAGACCACCAGAACTCTCCCTTCTGAAACCCCCAATCATAGCACCAGACATTTCCATAAGATCCCCAGTCAAAGTAACCATCCTCGCTCTTCCTATCCCTATTCGTCGAGCAATCTGAATATCATCAACAATCACAGTCCCGCCAAGAACATACTTGAAAACACTTGCAAACTTAGAATCATAGCGAACTAAATCTATTGCTAAACCATGTGCCCCCTCTTCTTTGGAAATCTTTTTTTCATCAGCACTGATAGTTTTTTCCTGCAATTTATTCAGAGGTAAGAAAGTAACGACACCTAATTTATTTTCTTTCAGAAATTGAATACACTTAGCAGCAACCTGATCGCTGGAAACAACAACACTCTTCATCCTCTGCCCTGCAGCAACTTCCATGGCTAAAGAATATTTTCCATCAACCTGCCCTAAATCAGCAACAGTCCCATACACGCCTTGCATACTCATGCCAAGAATTTTCTTAATAGCCATATCCCCTGCAGTGACTTCTCTGATACCAATGCTTTTGGTTCGTAAGCGTGCAAATTCCTCTTGGGAATCCATAAGTTTTGTTCGTGCACTGCCTAGTTGTACAGAATATACAGAACTCTGGTTCAGCGCATCAGAAAGTTTTTTTGTAATTTCTTTAAACTCTTCTCTATTCTTCTTCAGTTTTGCAAACTTCTCTTGATCTTCCTTTTTCAGCTCAGCAATTTTGGTAATCTTTTCATCTAAAGCAGAAACCTCATACTCTAATCTATCTTTCTTTCGTAAATGCTGCTGCTTTTCTTCTTCAAGCTGCAATTGCTCTCGTTGTGTAGCATCAATTTTCTGATCAAGGCTGTCTATCAGAGCTGAAACATCCTCTTGGTTCCTAATCCCATGCTTTTTCTTGAATGCATCAATCTTGCTAACAACAACAACTTCTTTTTTTCGAAGATCATCATTTTCTTTTCCTAATTTTGTATCTCTCACTTTCAATTCTTGAACTTTTGCTTCATATTCTTTAATGCTTGCCTCTAAACTTCCCCTTCTTTCTTT
The DNA here is from genome assembly GCA_016235495.1 of Candidatus Woesearchaeota archaeon. Classification (GTDB taxonomy): domain Archaea; phylum Nanobdellota; class Nanobdellia; order SCGC-AAA011-G17; family GW2011-AR17; genus JAGVZZ01. The sequence continues at coordinate 22,939 of JACRKH010000014.1, read as the reverse complement.
GATTTTCTTCAGCTCATTAGAGCAAACATCCCTTCTTGAGCTGTCCTTAATTAATTTGGTCTTCAAATCATCAATTTCTTTTCCTAATTCTCTTTGTCTCTTGTCTCCTTTTTCATTAAGCTCAACATTAATTGCTTCAATCTCTCTTCTTTTCTCTTGGATTTCTTTTCTTGTAGCATTAATTTCTTCCTGAATCTTTGTAATCTCAGTATCAAGCTGGCTAAACTTCTTTTCCACTTCCTCAAGAGTCTCAGTTTTTTCTTTCAAAGACAAGTGCACACGAGTAGCTTTATTCCTCTCAATATTTTGCTCTAATTCCTTGTACTGTATTGCTTGATCTCTATCCTTCTTCAAATCTTTCAAAGTCTTTTCTCTCTCAGTAAGAATAATTTCAGCTTCATTGAGTCTCTCTTGAACCCTATTCAATTCATTCATAGTCTTCACTTTCTTATCTTCAAACACAGAAATGCCAGCAATGTCCTCGATGATTTCTCTTCTTTCCACAGGTTTCATTTCCATGAAATGCACGATATCTCCCTGCAGGACAATATTGTGCCCGTCAGGATCAATCCGCGCAGCAGCAAGAACATCAAGAACCTGTTGTCTTGTCATAGTTTTTCCATTGATATAATAGGTGCTATTTCCAGAAGATTTAACGACACGGGTAATTTCTATATGTTTATCTTCTAATGGAAAAGCTTTATCAGAATTATCAAACACAATAGAAACTTCTGCTTCAGATGCAGGCTTTCCCTGCTTTCCACCATTGTAAATGAGATTAGCAGATTTCTCCGCACGTAAACCTTTTGCTGAACTTTTTCCTAGAACAAAACAGATAGCATCAACCACATTACTTTTACCATTTCCATTTGGACCAAGAAAGACATTAAAACCCTGGATGAATAATATTTCAGTTTTCTTTGCAAATGATTTGAATCCCTTCGCGGTAAGCTTTGTTATAACAGTCACTCTTTCACCTTTTTTCTCATGCTCTTCAGGAATTCACGATATATAAATGTTTTTATTTCTTCCCTCAAAACATTTAAATAGAATCACACCATTAAAAAATATATGAAAAAGAAAGTGCATAAGAGATCCTCACTTCTTCACCAGAGGGTGACCCTTCACGAACTCTTGGACAATCCCCTCTCTTTCAGCCAAAGAAGTGCAGATTGGGTGACAAAGCATTTGGGAAGCTGGTACTTTATCATTCTCTTTCTCATCTTCATGGCAATATGGATTTGGCTCAATGTGAAGGCAATCATAGGTCGCTGGGATCCCTATCCTTTCATTCTTCTCAATTTCGTCCTCTCCTGTCTTGCTGCAATGCAGGCTCCAATTATTCTCATGAGTCAGAACAGAGAAGCAGAACGTGATAGGCAGAACTTTAAATATGACTACCATGTGAACAAGAAGGCAGAGTTAGAAATACAAAGGATTCTCAAGGAATTGGAAGAAATAAAAACACATGTACATAAGCATTTGGGCAATGAAAAGAAATAAATCGACAAAAGATCTCATAGAAGGCTATAAAAAGAGAAGAAAAGAAGCATTAGAAATGGTAAAAGAGTGGGATACTGCATCACCTGAACTTGACCAGTGAATTCCATAAAAAGATAACTAAGCCTTCACTGCAAAGAACCATCTTCTATTCGTATCAGGCTCATCACAGAGCGACCAGTCCCACAATTTTCTAAAATAAGAAATGCTGTATTTGTGTTTTGGCCCTGCCCATGGATCAAAGAGGTGCACATACTTCCTTCCCACTTTGCGCAGTACAGCATAATGCCCCGTCTTGTCAGGCGTGTACCAATAGCTCACAATAATTTTATAGCCCTTCTTTTGTAGTTTCTTTAATCCATCAAATGTTGCATTCTTCTTAGAAATATAATGCAGCCTGTATTTGTGTGCTAGCTTGATAAAATCCTCATCATTTGTCCCATTTCTTTTTGTTCCTAAAACCATTGCAATATCGTGTTCTCTTCGACGGACTCCTAAGGATGCAAGAATCATGCGCCCAGATGCAGGCCCGCATGTGTGTTCAGCTTCTTGGGGGTAGTAAGGCAGTTCCATAAAGGCCTGAGAACAAGAGTTTTATTTAAGCCTTCTTGCGAAGGATTTTCAACCAGCCTCTTTTTAAAGCTTTCAACTCCTTGGTTCAGCTTGTTCTTCCCAAAGTGAAGAATTCTAGCTCCTAGGGCTTTCATTTATATAAGAAAAAAAGAAGAGAAAAAAAAAGGTTTAAATAGCAGGATTAGTTGCATTTTGAAAAACCACAACTACAACTCTCACACCCTTCAACTATTCTTAAGGGCAGTGAGCAGCTCGGGCAGAATTTTCCTACTATGCTCCCTTCCTTCTTAGCCTTTTTACCATTTGAAGTATCTGCGACCGCCAAACCATTGCCATTATTCCCATTGCCAAACTTTCCTTCTTTAGCAAGAGCAGATTCAAGACCTTTTGCGATAGCATCAGGGAAAGAAGAAACTCTTTTCTCACCAAAACCTACTTGCGTTTCACCACTAATTCCTTGGAATTGTTCAATAAAAGCTTCTATCGGAACCCCAGCCTTTAACCCCAAAGTTATAGCTTTTCCATAACCCGCTGCAATTGCTGGGAGATCGCCGTCAGTTCTTGGAACAGAAACAAAAACTTCGTAGGGAGAAATATTTGCTCCAGTCTCATCCCTCTGCCAATTTGTAGTGACAAAAACATTTATTCCATAAGGTGTTTGTTGTTTTTCTGTTCTTCCTCCAACATTTTCTGGTCGTGGTTCAGCAAGCCTCTCTGCAACAAGACTAGTAAGATTCTGCCTTCTTTGTCGAAGATCTGAAATAATTTCTTCAGGTGCTTTTACACTTCCCCTCACTTTTAATGGTTGATCTTTTCTCGTACCATTCCTGTAAAAAGTAACGCCCTTGATACCAAGTTCATTTGCAAGCAAAAATGCTTTCTCAACATCCTCGACACCAACATTATTTCTAAAGTTTGTTGTCTTGCTTATTGCATCATCAACATGACTTTGCACAACAGCTTCCATTCTCAGATGCTCTTCTGGACTAATATCATAAGTAGTCACAAAAACATTTTTAATTTTATCAAGATTTCTTTGTCTTAGTCCAAAGTTATTTTCTGATTCACTTAAGCCTTTAACAAGAACAAATCCTTGAAGAGAACCATCTCCTCCATTTGCATCTTGGATATAACTATGGAACCTTTTCTTTTCTGCCTCATCAAGGAAGAAAGGATATTTCTCTAATTTTTCTTCTAATACAGGATTAAAGACATCCACAGTAGTTCCTTGCACTGTTGTTCTTGTATAAGCCAAGGCATATTCAGGCTCCATGCCTCCAGTAGTTTGTGCTGCAAAACCAGTGGTCCCCGTAGGAGCTAAAGTTCGCACAATAGCATTTCTTTTTGGTTTTCCATTTCTATGCTTGCTATACTTAAAATTAGGGAATGCTCCAAACTTCTCAGCTTTATCAAAGGATGCTTCATCAGTCTCCTTTTCCCAGAAAGCAAGAAGTTCATCTACAAATGTTCTTGTTTCAGAACCGCCATAAGGCATTTCAAGACGGAAAAGCATATTTGCAAGTCCCATAAAACCCATCCCAATCTTTCTATTACTCTTCTGTGTCTTCTCAATATTTGGATTCGTAAATTCATTTTGGTCAATAGCATTATCCAATATTTCATACATTAATCGTAAGTTTGACTTAAATGCTTCATAGTCAACTCGATAACCAGATGGTGTTGCTAAATCTTTGACCAATATCTTTTCTAGATTTGTATGGCCTAAGACGCAAGCTTCATCTCCTAAAAGAGGTTTTTCACCACAAGGATTTGTCGCATCCATTTCTCCTACACCAATAGGAAGATGAACAATTCGCCCATCATCATATCTTTCAGAAATAAAATCATCAATAAGTTTCTCAAGAGCAAACCCTTTTCTATTCTGGCGAAGCCTTGTAATAGTTTCCAATGCTTCAGGATCTTTCTTTTCTAAGAGAAATTCTTTAAAGTATCTGGGATGTGTAGGATTGCCATCATTAATGTGCCCTATATTAATGCTTCCAGGTTCACCATTAAACCAAGCACCATAAGCAATATGCCTAAGTACTTTTTTTGCATCGAGATATACCTCACCATCTTTAATTTTTCCAATAATTTTATAAGAATCATCTAATCCTTCAGGCACCCATGGGCTTATGACATCAACACCATTCTCATCAAGGAGCAAAGAAACTTTCGCTTTTTTATTCATCTTAGTAACTGCTAAAGATTCTCTTAGCTGTTCTTCACTATAATACTCTGGAATATGTGGTCGTAGCTTTTGGTTAAAATGAGGATTTTTTAGCCTATAAAACCTTTCTTCACCATCAGCCCGTGCAGCATTCCAAAAGCCATGATCATTTGCAAGAGAAATGTTCGCAGCAGCAATTTCTCCATCCTCTCTCTTGCAATAAATGAACCTCATAATATCTGGATGATTCCAATTAAGCATAAACATATTTGCCCCTTCCCTTTTTCCTCCCTGATTCATAGTTTTTCCAAGAACAACAGAGTACATCCCCATAAAAGCAACAGGCCCATCAGTAGTCCCTCCAGTGCCATGAATGCTTTCATTCGCTGGCCTGAGATGAGAGAAATTAAAACCTGTCCCTCCAATAGATGCTTGAATCCTCGCTGCTTCAGCCATCGTACTAAAAATGCTATCTCGAGAATCATAAATATCTAAAACAAAACATGCAAAAAGCTGCTCTCTAACATTTGCTTCTTGTCTGATATCATTGAGAAGTTCAGCATCTCCACAATCTGCAAGTTTATCAATTAAACTGCCAGCAAGACTTTTATGACCAGCATTAGCCATATAAGGTGTATTAGGAAACATTTCTCTATTAATAAATCTCTGAAAGACATCCTTTGTTGTTGCTTCAACGTCCAAATGTGGATCATTTCTTGAGAGACCCTCAGCAACACTAAGTGCAGCGCGATAAAATACCATCTCTGGTGTTTCAACATATCTTTTTGTTTTTGAATCCTTTCTTCCCCATTTATCCAGAACAACTTTGTAATGGCTATCAGACATAGTTGGATTTTGTAAACCTTGATAAGAAGCCTCAACAACATAATCAGGATACACTCCTAACTTTAGTTCTGTTCTTTTATCTTGAAAGATTTTAACAAGATCACCACTTGCCTTATCTTTTACATGAAAATTTCTAAGAAGTGGCGCCAACCTATCCAAATATACTCCACCATCTGCCATTTTTTAATCCCCCTTACTTCCTTTTTATCTCTTGTATTTCCTTTTTGAAATCTTCAATGTCTTTGAACTCTTTGTACACTGAAGCGAATCGTACGTAGGCAACCTGATCAAGCTTTTTCAGCTCTCTCATCACCTTGTCGCCAATGACTATGCTCTTGACTTCTCTGGCATTCATCTTCCGCAGCTCTGCCTCAATCTTCTCCACCACATGGTGAATCTTGTCTGCTGGCACAGGTCTTTTTTCACAGGCTTTCAAAAAGCCTCTTTCCAGTTTCCCTGCATCAAATTTCTCCCTTTTCCCATCCTTTTTTACAATGGTCAGGAAGAGTTCCCTTGCTTTTTCAGAAGTGCTAAACCTCTTTTTGCACTTCAAACATGACCTTCTTCTTCTTGTCTCCCCATCGATGTCCCTTTTATCAATAACCCTTGTTTCTTGATGTTGGCAAAAGATGCATTTCATGGTAAACCACAACATCTTGTGGTACAAAGACCAGTTATAAACAAGATGCAGGAGTATCTACATTTGACACATTTATAAATATTCATATACTCAAAAATATAATTCCTGAAAATATCTAGAAAATTTCCTAGAAAACTTTTTGAAGCCTAATATCCCCAATGACTTTAAAAGCAAAGTTTTTTATAGAATCTTACTCTTCTTACAAGTAAGATGGAAATAAAAGAAATGAGAACAGCCACAATAACCAGCAAAGGGCAGGTTGCAATACCCCAAGAGCTCAGGAAAACTAAAATATTCAAGGAAGGGGGAAAAGTAGTTATTCTTGCCTTTGATGAAAAGATTGAGATTATTCCTCTTTATGTATTCAAAAAAAAGATTGCCCCAGCGCTTGCAAGTGAAAAAGCTTTGGCAAAGGAATGGTTAAGCAAAGAGGATGAAGAGGCATGGAAAGATTTGTAAAAGGAGATATAGTAGTTCTTCCATAAACTAATGCGCACCAAGCTTCTGCTGTGCTAAATTCTTATAGGTAGCCCATGACTTCCTAAAAATCTCAGGGTGTTTTTTCGCATTCTTCAGCAAAAACTCTTTTGTCTTAGGATCAGCAGGGTAGCCAGAATTATGTAATATTATTCCTGTAGTTCCTCCTATAAAATTCTCCACATTATGAAATGCCACACCAAGGTCATAAACCTTATCCTCTTCAAGTAAGTGAATATCTTCTACTTTGAGCCAACAGAGATTTGAACTTAGAAGTTTAGTTAGTTTTTTATCTGGAAGAAATTTTAGTATTTTTTCAAGGGTGTCTCTTTGAATTGATTCCACTTCGCCTCTTTCTAACTTTCCTATTGTTTCCCGAGGAACACCACATTTTCTACCTAATTCTCTAGCACTTATTTTATAATTTACCCTTATTTTTTTAAGATAAGGACCAACTACTAGGGGTAGGTTATAAGGACATAAGGAGTTTGGATTTTTAGAGAGTACTCTTGTGATAAATGCCGGTCTGGTGTAACGTTTACTATTTGTTGCAAAATTTCCCAGCATTAAAAGTAACCATTGAAGTTGTTCTATGACTCTTTTAGATCTTAATTCAATCTCAGGAAGTCCAGAGGCATTAACATAACCATCGCCAGAGTAAAGCCCATTTAAGAAGGATTCTATCATCTCTTTTTTTGTTGAGAAGATAAACTGTGGAATCTCTTTAGTGTATGCATTTCTCCCTCTAATGAGTTTTTCAACAATTTTCACAAGAAGGATAGAAGAAAGAGCTACATCTTTCTTATTTTCATTATAAAACCACCTAATATTATTTTTTTCTGCAAATCTTTTTATTCTTTTTATAGTCTGTGTATTTTGACTAGCAATATAGACGTTATAATCTGCTAACCAGCCCTCAGCAAGGTATATCCCTAAAAACCACATAAACTCTGAGTCTATAGGAAACAAACTTTTTAGATTTACTCTTCTTTCTCTAGAGCGAACACAAAAGTTTTTAGAAGAGGAATGTAACTGAATAAATACATGTAAGGGAATATGTTCTGCCTTCATCCAGTTATGAAAAGCTATTCTTCCATAGCCATTTTTAATGGCAGCTGCTCTAATTTCAGCCTCTTTTTTCTCAAAAAAAGACTTGTCATTAATTCCAACATATAATGGAGACTTTTTACTTGAAGATTCTTGAAGAAGTTCTATCAAATCCAGATATTTAAGATTTCCAAAAGATTCTAGTGAGCCGCAGACCGCTATTCTATCTCCTATATAAATATCAGAGATTTTTTTAGGGCTAACAGAAAGATCAGAATTTAAACAAAACACAGGGTGGTTTTTGCTAGCTCTAATTATTTTTCCTTTTTCAAGAGAAACTTCCTGTATATCTGTTTTTGGATGTTCGATAAATCCTGTAACGGGGTACTTTTTAATTTTCAAAGTATTTCTATTCAAAGAAAAGACTTTAATATCCCAAGGCCCATTTTCAACAAGAGGTCCAATCCTTTCCAGTGAGATCACGCCTTTGTGTTCAATAAGGATTTCTTCATTAAATTGTAATGAACCGAATTCTCCATATTCTTTATTAAGATTTTCAATAATTCTATCTCTTGTTACCTTTGCAAGAATAGATGCAGCAGCAACCTGCACATGCTTCTCTGCATTATGCTCTAAAGTAAGGTCGACAGGATATTGGAGCATAGCTTTGAGAAACGCAGTATATGCAGGAATATTATTACTCGGACAATCCACAATAGCTTTGTCAGGTTTCAACTCATTAAGAATCATTGCAGTCTTTATTGCTTCAAGATTATTCAGATTCGTTGTCTTAGAGTTCACAGCCTCATCTATCTCTGCAGGTTCAATGATAATCAGTTTATACTTCTTCACAAGAGCTTTGATGGGTTCAAATAATGCTTCTCTTTTCTTAGGAGTAAGCAGCTTAGAATCTTTCACCCCCATCTCCACAAGCTTCGCTAAATCTTTGTCTTCTACAACAACTCCACACATGACTAAGGGGCCTATGACTGGGCCTCTTCCAGCTTCATCGCACCCGAAAACTAATGCCATAGAAATCTAAATTATGGATAGAAATATAAATCTTTCCTAAAAATAAAAAAGAATAAGATTATGGTGCCTTTTTCTTATGCCCTAGCTTTTTTTCCTTTTGAAGTTCTAAAAAATTGCTTTCAGAAACAACTGATTTTCCTGTTTCTTTTTCAAGAGCCATTCTTGCATCATGGGCAATCTTTCCACCCTTCTGTGCAGTATCCTTGCATTCCTCAAGCCCCTTTGCATCTTTCGCAATGGTAATATCTGTTGTCGCTTTCTCTCCGAGCATAGTAAAAGATAAGCTCCCAATCAGTCATATGGTCTCTCACATTTTGATTTTTCCTTTGTAGCCCTTTAAAATCCTTATACTCTTGTACAGTTTTCCCAAAAGTAGCTTTGCTAATTTCATTTGTGAGGATAGCAAAATCTTTTTCTTCTCTTACTTCTCTATTTTTCCATTCTTCAGTAAGTTCTTGCCGAATGGCAATGCCTCTGAGCCTCTTTTCAATCCATTCTTTTGGATATCCCTTGAGTTCATAGTATTCTTTGACCCTATTTTGTGCAAGCTCAGGGTTTTCTATCTCTTGGACACGTTCATAGCCTACTTGTGCAAGCCATAATTTGAAAGGTTCTGCATGTTTAGAGGGTATAGACTGAATTATCCTAAACATACTCTTGGTGTTTGCACAGTCAGTTTCTCTTAGTTTTTTTTCCATCTTCTGCTGGTAATTTCAACTGGTGACAATTTGTCACCACTTCACTTTCTTCCTCCCTAAGCCTCTGACTAAGTTTATTCCAGTATTTTCTAGCATCTTCACTCTCCGTCAAAGCACCAACCACATCAACAACAGAGAAATACCATTCATTATCGTGCCAGATTCTCCTTATTCCTTTATCTTGAAATACAACTAAAGCATTTTTTTGCTCTTCCATCGTTCCTCCTTGTCCACAGATTTCTAAGCACAAATAGAAGATAATTTATAAATCTGGCGCAGGCACATGCCAGCTGTCCGGCAAGGAACTAATGCGCAAGCATGACACCCTTTTGTACAAACCTTCGCTTATAGTTCAATCGCTCTTCAACGAAATCCATTTGCACTTCTTTGCCAGTCATGCCTAGGGCCTTGAACAAAGCCTGCAAATCTTTTATATTCCTTTCTTCCAAAGCACTGCCTGCAAAACTCCCTATGACCATGCGCACTTTATACTTTCTGCACAGCTGAATGTTCTGCATAATCCTGCCTAAACTTCCTGCTCTGTTCTTTGCACGAAGAATGCTCTGTAAAGAAAAGCCAATAGCAATGTTATGCTCCCGAGCAAGATGGCAGAGGACTTGATTCAGCCCAGAATCTCGGTGATGCATGAAATCCCTTCGCGAGCCTTCATGGGGATCTAAAAGAATATCAACAAACTTGGAAGAGAGTGCTTGCCGTGTAAGATCATCATCCCCCCCCTGCACAACAATAAGTTTTTGAGTGTCTCCACTCTTAGGAAGTTTTCTCAGCACTTCCACCTGATAGCCATTTCCTGCATATTGGACAATATCCATGCGAGAAATGAAAGAAAACTGCTATTTAAAACTATTTATTAAAAATAAAAATTAATAATACTGTTCATCACCGAAGATTTCATCAGTAGGTTTATCCAAAAGTTCTTCAGCAGAGTTCTGCACCATGCCTTTATACTCATCTGGCCGGTACACACGCGGCTCACCTTTTTCTTTCTTTGGAGCCTTAGGCTTTTCTTCCTTCTCAGCAAAGATTTCTTTTTTCTCTTTTCTTTTATCGATGATAACTACTTTGCTTCCAGGGGCTTTTTTCTCTTCAACATGAGGCTTTTCAATAATTTTCTCTTCCTTCTTTACTTCAGCCTTAACTTCTTTCTTTTCTTCAGCTTTAGAATCTTCCTTCTTCACATCTAAAGTCCCGCTGAAGAACTGCTTCAAAAAATCTTCAGTCACTCTTTTTCTTCCTGTCTCCACAGCCTTTTTGCAGACTTCTTCGCAGTTTTTCAATAAGACACGAACACTGCCTTGAGAATGCTGATAAATTTTCCTAATGACAGAATCGGGGAGCAGAGGTAAATCTCCAATGCGTTTCTTAATGACCTGCAAAGCAATATCTTCATTTATTTCCCCAAAACTCACCTCAGAGAGATGTGTTTTGAAGCCAAGAACAATCTGGTCTTTCTTAATTCCTTTCCCGATAAGGACAATAGATTTGATGTAGCCTTCCTGATAGTAAGAAAGCAATCTTTCAAAATCCTTGGAGTTCAATTCCTGTGCTTCATCCAAAAGAAGAATCATATCTCTTGGTTTCATGTCAAACATTCTTCCAAAGAATCCATATCTTCCATTCAGCAGCTCTTTGACATCCAAGCGTGCTTCCATTCTGTTGCAGCTGTAATAAATAACTTGTTTCTTCCCGCCAAAATCATTCAATAGCCTTCGAAGAATACTGCTTTTTCCATTGCCATAATCTCCTTCAACAACAACAAGCTTTTTATTAAGAATCCCATAAGAAATCTCATCAACAACCTTTTCAAAGCCAACCACATGATCATGGAAAGCTGCAGGTTTAATGCTGAAAGGATTATTGTGAAACCCTACCTCTCGAAACCATATCGCGTTCATTGTGCACCCCTTTCTAAAACTCTTTTAACATCTTCTTCATTAAGAGACTTATTCTGAGCAAGATAAACTTTACAGACATGCTCGCAGTTCTTTAAAAACTTTTGCATGTTTCTGCCGGAGAGTTTATAGGTTTCTTTGAGCACTCTATCACTAAGAACTTGCTCTCCTATTTTTTCTCTGACAACTTGCACTGCTTCAAACTCTGAGAGCGGCCGCAAAGCAAAGACTTTTCTTATTCTTTGTGTAAAACTTTCAGTAAAATGAATTTTCTCATAACTTTTTGTGGCAATGATAACAGCCTTAAGATGATTGCTGTCATAAAAATATTTAATCCTCTCAACATTTTTAGGGCTCAAAGATTCAACATCATCCAGCAAAAGAATCATATTCTTAGGATATTTCTTAAACAGCATTCCCAGAAAACCATTCTTCTTAGCAAGAACCTCTTCAACATTCAGTTCTCTGCTCATTTCCTTCGCATTGAGATACGCAATGCGCCCATAGCCCCCAAACTTGCGAATAACTTCTTTGAGTATTTTCGTCTTTCCGCTTCCCTCAGCACCCTCAAGAACCAAAATATTCCCTGAAATAATTGCATAGAAAGTTTCCTTCAGTGCATCATCATTTCCAAAAAATTTAGTATCCATAGAAAAAGGATTTTCATCAAGATCAAGCTCTTCATACCATTCCATCTTACTCTAACTCCCTTGCACGTTTACGCGCAGCTTCAGCCTTCTGGTAATACTCTTCAGCATCTTTAAACTCACGATGAATATAAGCCTGCTCGCCTTTCTTATGTAATCTTCGTGCTTTCCTATAATACTTCTGAGAACTTTCCTGAAAGAGTGCATAGAGAATGAACAAAGCAAGCAAAACCGCAATGACAACCCCTAAAATTTTCCACCATATCATACATGTCAACTCCGACAGAAAAATGCGTAATTCTCTCATTTATAAGGATTTTTATTGTTTACCACTTATATCTCGTACACTAGTGTTCTACTAAGGTAGTTACAAAGCAAACCAAGAAAGAATTTTTGCATACATTTTGTACCACCAAGGAACATCCGGAACATCAATATGCACCAGCTGTTCTGTATGATACTCCTTCGACAATTGATCTTGATAATCAAAAGTAAAAGGAATATCCTGTAGAGCAAGATCCTTGCCAGTAATAGCAATTTGAATATTTTTCTCTCCAGAAAAAGAACTGATGCTGTAAGAACCAATCCCATCTATCTTCAGGCTCAAATTTTGCACAGGACTTTCAGAGAGCAGATCAAACTCTAAAACTCCTTCCTCATGAAAACCAATGCTCTTTGGCTTCACATGCTGCACAGTGACATTTGGAGGGGAAAGAATCCGCAAATCAAAATAAGCATGTCGTGCTTTCCCATCTTTTTCTGCACGCACTGCCAATCGCTGGCTTGTATATTGCTTTACATCTAAAGGAAAATAAACTTTCTCAGACCCTGCAGCGCAGGAATCTCCAAAACACACTTGTATATTATTCAAGTTTCCTTGCAAAGAACAATCAACAAGCCCTTGTTCATCAGGATAATAAAACTCTTTATCTGTAGCGCACTGCAAACTCACATCAGTAAGATAAGGCTTTGTAACTTCATTCATTAATGGTGCAAGCAGTGCTTCAGCTTCTTGCTGGCTGACAACATCATATACATTTGAAAAAGTAAAATTCGTCTCTGCAACACCGCCATACATATCATTGACAGCAATCTTTGTCGTGTACAAATAACCCTCTTGCACATCCAGAGGAACACGAACAATCCAGAATAAAGAACCCTCACTATGAGGCTCTAAGAGAATACTCTTGCTGTTTTCACCAACAACCTCTGGAGCTTTGCTGAGATAGACCTGCACAGGAACATAAAAATCATAAGGATTTCTAAGATCCAACTGCAAAGGAACATAGCTCCCAGAACCAACATTCGTTCTGAGACTTTCTATCTTCATATCCACATAGTCTTTTGCATCAGGATCTCCAGAGACAACACTGGTGTTCACAATAATCCCCCCCGTTTGAATCTGAGGATCAGCTCCAAGCCATTCATATTGCACAGAAGCTTGGTTAGAGCCTAATTCTTCCTTGAACTTAATATGCGAGGGATCAACCCAGCCAAAGGTGCCAAAAGTAGGATCCACTGGTATCCAATGATTATCAATATACACTTCTGCCCATCCATGGGCGCCAAACTCATGATTCACATTAGAATAGACTACTCCAGAAACAAATCGTGCAGGAATACCCTGGCTTCGTGCAAGAGAAATAAATAAATTAGTCAGCTCATCACAAACTCCTTCTCGGTGTTCAAGCACCCATGAAGAACTTTCTACAGCATTAACATTCAAGGTGGAAAGATTATATGCAATATTCTTTTGCGTCCAGTTTGCAAGCAGGAATACAGCCTTGTACGCATCAGTCTCCCCGCCAACAATATTTTCTGCAAGCGCGCCAATCTCAGGAGTAATATCAATCTTTCCCTGAGGAAGAGTATAGGCTGCTAAATCGGAAGGGACAGGAACAGGGAATGTAGGAGTATCAGTCACTTCCACAAGAGTATTTGTTTTTTCCACTCTTCGCAGGGAGCTGTAAGAATAACTGGGGTAATTTTTCGACCAATGAAAAGTAATGGCAGACTCACTCTCAGTCACATCTGCCTGTGGTGCAGAATAGCTTGTAGAAGAAATCACACGCTGAGAATCATAATCTTTTGGAAAAAACCCCAATGCTGCAGTGAAATCTTTAACCGCACCGCTATTCTGCACAGTAGAAGAAATAAGAACATCTGCAGTTAAGGAGCTGTAATTATTATAATTATCCACCTGTGCATAGACAAAAGGAACACAAAACAAAAGAACTATCAACACCAGCTTTTTCATAAAAGAAAGAAAAACTTCAGCACTTATAAATTTTTGTTCTGAAAACTTTATATACTTTAATAATATAACCAGAAAAATGGAAAAGGCAACCTTTGGTGCAGGATGTTTCTGGCACCTAGAAGAGACATTGAGAAACAGCAAAGGAGTTATCAGGACAACAGTAGGCTATGAAGGAGGAAAAATAAAAAATCCAAGCTACGAGCAAGTCTGCACAAACAAAACTGGGCATATCGAAGTAGTAGAGTTGGATTTTGATCCGAAAATAATCTCCTACAAGAAATTTTTAGAAATATTCTGGGAAGAGCACGATCCCGCATCCATGGACAGACAAGGGCCAGATGCAGGGGCGCAGTATCGTTCTGTTATATTTTATCATACAGAAGAGCAAAAAGAACAAGCAATGCAGTCAAAAGAAGCTTGGGAAAAGAAGCACAAAAAGAAAATTGTCACAAAAATTCTCCCTGCAGAAACTTTTTATAAAGCAGAGGAATATCATCAAAAATATCTCATGAAAAGAGGTTTGCGCACTTGTCCTATATAAAAAATCCCTTCTCAAAACAAACGCACAGAAGAATAGTTATCAATAACCTCATGCAGTTCACGCCAGGAGCCGGCAATAATATCAGCACTTCCCTCAAGCGCCTCAGACCTTCCGTGCAGAGCAATAGCAACACTTTCAGGGTTATGCCGCTTTGCAGCAGCAAGCATGCCCACATCATCGCAGGTATCGCCAATGATATGCATCCTGCTCACCCCATCAGCAAGCTCTGAAGCAATTCTCTCTTTATCAACAGCTCCGCATAATTTTCTCTCGCCATGAATAGGATTTCCAAAGCGATGCACTGCACCTAAGTAAGCTCCATAGGCATCAACCACTTCCTGCACACCGCAGGAAATCAAAGCCTTCTGTCCTCGAAATAAAGAAATGGTTTCTCTGGCATGAGGATATGCAAGTTTTGGCATACGTACTGCAGCTCTTTCCACAAGAGAGGAAGGAACAGCCTGCAGTGCATCACAAAATCTATTGACAAGATAACGAGTGTGCTCTTCTCTGTCTTCAGGAGCAACACCATTTCCTAAAGTTTTTTTATCATACTGATAAATAGCAATATTTTCTTTCACAAATGCAGGGAGTAAAGAAAGAGGCATAGACAATGCAAGATAGACTGCCATGTCTGCATTCGTAATTCCTCGCAGCTTTTTTTCATAAATTCCTTTATGCACACTGCCATCAACATCCAGCAAGATTCTCTGCTGCACATGGTCTAACCCTAAGAGCCGTGCAACTAAATCTCGAGGATGTTCCTTGCTAAACACTCGCGAGTATGTCAATGCTTGATACATACTATTTCTTTTTCAAAAAAGACTTATAAGTCTTGTGGATGTGTCAATAAAATCAGATTGGACTTGCTCAGGAACTCCTCTCTTCTCAGCTCGTCCACAATGTAAAACACTTCTTCCTTCTCCACACCATATTTATCCCCAAGCATGTCCAAGTAAGCTTCCATTTCCTTCATAGTCTGAAAAATAAACTCAGCCATAAAATCATAGCCATTGTTCACTTTATAGAGCTCATTCAGTGCATTGCTTCCCATAAGAAACTCTCGCAGTTTCTCCAGCTCGCTCTTTTTCACTTTCAATAAAACTCGTGCTCGAGCACTAAATCCCAGCTGTGAAAAATCCACCAGTGTAGTATTCTTTTTTATCAAAGTATTCTGATACTTCTTCAACCTTTCATATAAAGTTGATACAGGTATCTGCGCCTTTTTGCTCATCTCTGTGAGCGACATCCTGCTGTCCTCTCGGAGCAAGGATATGATTAGTTTGTCTTTTTGTGTCATCGAATCACCTAAGACTAAGTCTCCAGAGAACTATAAAGTCTTACTCCAAAGAGAATATGTACAGTATATAGAGTCCAAAAGCCTTATTAAGCAGCTATTTATCCCTCTTTTTAGGGTGCTTGCATCCTGGCAGAGTAAGGTGATGCTCTGCCACATACTCCAAAATGGCTAAATTCCCTGCTTTTGAGCTGTTTAAAGCCTGAGCACAAGCTTTATATAATAGTTTAGTCACTACAAAGTAACAATAAGAGGAAAACAATGGCACAAACACAAACACCCCAAGTAAATCCTAACAAAAAGTTTGACGACATCACAGCATTATTGCTGGAAAAAACACCTGAAAGAGCAGGCACGCTGAGAGATCGTATGACCTTCGCATGGGCAGATCATGTACGAGATGCAAAGAATAAAGATGCGCATGGAAAAGGTCTTGCAGATGCAATGTATGGAGCAGGTTCTAAATATATCAAAGAAGAAGTCTATGGACTAACCGGAGACCTTCAAGGAAATGATGATTTTAAAGCTGCAGTAGATGCAGACATTCTTGCACCAACATTGGGTTTTAATAAAGCTGAGTTAGACAAAGCCTATGCCAAAGAAAAAGTTGTACATGCTGGCGACCTTGATCATATTATGGAAACTTCTGCGAAGGCAATGCAGGAAAGAATGCAAAGAATCCAAATAAGCAGATTGCAAGCACTTCCAGAAAGCGACTTTGAAGCATTCAAAGACTACTTGTCAATGCAGGCAGGAAATGTCGGAATCAAAGACTTTGATAAAGCAAAGGTTCCAACAATGGATGCAGCAATCAAGCAGTATATGAAAATGATGCCTCTTCTTGCAAACTATAAAAACGCAGGAAAAGCAGCATCACACTACAAACAAGGCCAAGAAGAAGAATAAGCTTCTTCACTTTTTTTCTTTTCTAATATATTTGTCCATTTCTTTCACAAACTTTTCAGCTCTTTCCCTATAGACATCAAACTCTTTGCCGGAAATACCCTTCTTCGTTCGTGAAGTGAGGCCTTTATACAAAGCATACATATCTTTCATAGTCTTAATTTCATCTTTAGAAATTTTCTTCTCTTTCACCAGCGTGCGCTGCATAATCTCCGCAACATGTTCAGGGCTCGGGGGCACTTCTCCATAATGCATAAGCGCAGCATGCGCAGAATTAATCACAGACCAGTACAAATCGATTCCAGCAGCAAGCAAATGTCCATCTGCTCTTTCTATACTTCCAGGCGCCAAAGAAAAGTAAGTGGCAATAGCCTCAGGACTCGGCCTGATTCTTCCCTGATCAAGAAGCATTTGCAGAGGGTCAAAGAATCCAGTATCAACTAATGCAATACCATAGCGCAGCACATTCGTTGCCACAGGGTCGCCTGCACGCACATACTCCCAGAAACTGGAAAACTTCATAGACTGCACATGCAGTTTCTCAGGAGAAGTCTCTGCAATAATTTTTTGCAGCACAATTCTATAGGTCTGCACAAGCTCTTCAGTAAATTGAATACGCACATCATCAAGAATGATTAGAACATCAATATCTTTAGGAGACTCTTTTTGCTTAGCAACACTCCCAAACAAAACAATTGCCTTGGTAAATTCTCCAAACTCTTTATACACACGAGTCGCAAAAGTTTTTGCTATCTGAAAATCCTCAGTATGATAATGCTTCTGCACATCTCGTGCTTCATTGTACTTAATTTGAAATTTCATGTTTCACCTCTTTATTCAATGGGAGCCTCTGAATAGCCCCATAAGTTCCAGTCCTTGCTCATAGCTCCCCCATACTTTCCTACAACCATGAATGGCGACGAGGAAGAGCCAAAATAGCCGCTGCTGTCAATCTGACTCCACGACGGACCAACGCCCTCAATGCGGTAAATCGGAGAGCCTGCAAGATTCGCCCAAGCAGCAAGCATAGCACCGCTTGGCTCCTCTGCTCCCTGTGCTCCCCACTCCACAACAATATCTCCTTCGTATTTCTTGCTTTTTAATGTTTCGATAAATTCTTTCAAAGGAGCATTACCAGTGCCAGCATTCAAATGCTCATCAAAATAGCCAAAATTATCTGACATATGCACATGCCCAATGATTTTATCCTTCGCCAACTTTTCTACTTCTCCTAATAACCACTTGTTAAATTTCTCTTTATTTTTTTCTGGAGAAAGCTTGCTGTCTTCTTCAAAATATTTCGCCCAGGTATTTGCATGCCCAATATCAAAAGTAGCCTTGATATGATCTTCAGCAATTTTCTTGGCTTCTTTTTCTTTCACACCCTCCATCTTCAGTGCATCAACCATCTTTGCACGGGAACTTACAATAAGGTTTCGCAGCTCTTCAGGATGCCCGCCATAACCCCACTCTGCAAACATATTTTCTGGAGCAACAAAAATAGGCCTTTCTAATTTCTTCTCTTTCTCAACACGATAGGCATACATTGCTGCCTCTGCAAATGTTGTAGCAGATTTATCAACGCCTATCTTCTCAATTTCATCAATGTTATCATACTGCCTATACAGGTTCTTTACATTCTTTTCAAACCCAATATATCCCTCACGAAAATGAATTGCCTCATTCTTCAGATGCTGGGATTGTTCTTTCAAAATTTGGCTGGGTTTTTTTCCTTTTTCATCCAGTTCTTCTGCAAACGGCTTGAATTCATCCTTAAATGCCTGATACAAATATTCTTTTTTATTTTCAGGAGTTTTCTTTTCCAATTCTTCCCAAAACACAGCCTTCTTTTTCATTTTCTCATATTCTTCCATATATTTCTGAGAATTTTTCAAATACTCCAAAGTTCTCGGCTGTTCTGCTTGAATCTGTTGAAATGCCTGAAGAAATGCAAACTCTTTTTCTGGGCTTCGCGTATCCTTGTGTTTGCTATTCCATGCACCAATATCTTTCTTAAAATTTTCAAAACTTTTCTTTTCCCATTCAATATTTCCTTCCTTGTCAATTTTTGGAACCCTCTTTGCATAATCTCTTGGGTCATTTAAAACATTCCCATCAATATCAACATATTCTCCATTAACCATCTTCCACTGAGGAATATCAAGAGCAGTCGTAGGGATAGCCATAATCTTCCCACTTTCTTTATCTGCAAGATAAATAGCTTCTTTCTCTTTTCCACCAAGCTTAAATTTTGGATCCTTAATCTCCCGTGGAAACTCATTCGTGTGAAAAACAACAGCCCCGCCACCAGCAGTATCTGCAGCAAAATCTATAGTTCTTCTCAGCTCAATCAGAGTTTCTTTTCTTGCCTGCTCTGAAAAGCCTTGCTGGGTTTGCCCTGAGGCGCCAGACACGCCCACAGAGCCATGTGTGCTCAGACTAACCCCATTTATCTTTGCCAGCTGTCGAATCTCTTCTCGCTTTACTTTGTCAAACATTTCCGGCGTCGTATTGCCGCCGCTCAAAGAACCCTTTCCCTTCCCAGTAAAACCTAACTCGACATGTGTCGCACCAGAGGCAAGCTCTGCTTTCAGACTCTGCAGCACGTCACCCATTCTCGTGCTCACACCAAAGTCTCGCAGACCCATATCTTTAATCTGCTTTTTCGGCGCATCCAGCGCATGAAAATAATCTGTAGAGCCGAAAACAACCATAGAAGATTTAGAGAGAGAGAACTTTATTAAGCTTTCCTTTAAAGTGTCATTGTGTAGGTTAGTGACATTCGTAAAAATTCTAGAAAAGCTTTTATGTAAGCTAACTATTAGTAGTTTTTATCTCTAAATGGAGAGGAGGTCTATAATGGAAAAAGGATTGGAAGAAAGACTAACAAAAGAAGAGAAGGATGTGTTTAAAAAAATTCTGCCTTTGAAGCTATATTCAACTGGAGATTCTCTGGGTTATAACCTAACCACAAACTATAGTATGGAATGTAATACCTGCAAACAGTGCCCTGGGTGTGGCTGTATGTGTAATAATGACTAAACCCTATTTTTATGTACAATGGGACTCAACATCCCGTTGCAATCTTAATTGCTTGCATTGTTATCATACGAAAGAAGAGAGACAAACAAGATATGTTATGACTCATTCTGAAGCGAAATCCATGCTTGATGATTTAGCTCAGACAGTTCAGCATTGGGGTTTTAGAGGGGGAATTCACTTCTCAGGTGGAGAACCTTTAGTCAGATCTGATATTTTTGAATTAATTGGTTATTCTAGAGATCTAAATTTAGAACTGAGAATGTTATCAAATGGTACTTTAATTAATCCACAAAATGCCAGAAAACTAAAAGAATCTGGGCTTAAAATAGTCCAAGTATCAATTGATGGAACAAGAGATACTCATGATTATTTAAGAAATAGACGTGATGCATATGATTTAGCAATGAGAGGAATAAGAAACTTAAGAGATGCAGATATAGAACCAACAGCCGCAACAACATTAACAAAAACAAATTTTTCACAAATAGAAGAAATAGTGGAATTAGTATTTCTAGCGGGTGCAAGAAGGATTGGCTTTTCCCAGCTTGTTCCAGAAGGAAGTGGGAAAGATTTAGAAATGTTAAGTGCAGAAGAATTGTACGACTCTTTTTTAAAGTTACATTCCTTAAGAGAGAAATATCATGGTAAGATAGATATATTGTCCTCAGAGAGTTTATGGTGCCTTTTTGATGAGGAGAATGAATACACAAGAAGAGCAAAAGAAGAAGGAATTCTTGCTGGTGGTTGCGGCATAGCTATGTTTGGTTTAAGTGTTTTAAGTGATGGAACAGCATATCCTTGTAGAAGATTACCTATTGATATAGGGAATATTAAAGAAGGAATACAAGCAATATTTATTAAAAATAAAGTTTTAAATCAGTTTAGGGATATAAATAATTATAAATGTAAAGGTTGCGAGAAAGTTACAATTTGTAGAGGGTGTAGAGCAGTGGCGTATGCAGTTACCGGCAATGCTTTCGCTAAAGACCCGCAGTGTTTTAAACATATAATCGATGACAAAAATGGTCAAACCACTATTGATTAAGGCTGTAGAATTGGCCCGGAAGGGAAAAGCTCTGGATATTGGAGCTGCAAATGGTTATGATTCTTTATTCCTGGCTTGTAAAGGGTTTAATGTAACTGCTGTAGAGAAAGATGAATATCTTTCTAAAGAAATAAGCGATATGAATTTAGAAAAGATTCATGTGTTTAATCAAAATATATCCTCATTTAATTTTGAAAAATATACTCTTATTAATTGTTGTTTTGTACTCCATTTTCTTAAAAATAAGACGAGAGGGATAATCAAAAAAATTCAGCAAAGTACTGCCAAGGATGGTGTAAATGTTATAATTACTTTCTTAAATGAAGGAGAATTTAATAACAAACATGAGGGTCTGCTTAAGCCTAATGAACTTAAAGAGATGTATTCTGATTGGGAAATGATTGTGTATGCCGAAAAGTTCGTTCAAACAAAAGAAAAAAATAAAGATGGGAGTGTAAAGGAACAAAAGGCTGCATTTTTATTGGCTAAAAAAAGTAACTAGGTATTGTAACACCCGTCTTGTTATCGAGCCCATGGGCGGCTGAGGCCCCTGAGCGATGGAATGGAATTCATTTAGGAGCTTTCCTTTAAAGTGTCATCATACCATTAGATTTTTTGAAAACATCATAAGTCACCCAAGCCATATCGCCAGCTTTCTTCTCTAGCTTATCTAATTCTTCTTTTGCTTGACCTCTATCATCACTAGTCATTCTTTTCTCTTTGCTTCTTTCTGGCAAAAACATTTTGAAGGAGCCAATAATCGCAGTGAATGGCTCAAAGAACGGCTCTTCCTTTTTTGTCTCTTTCTTTTCTTCTTTTCTTTTTCCAGTTTCAGCTTCTCGCAGATATTCCTCAACATCTGTTCCTAAACTTTTGAGAATATCTTCAATATCAACACTAAAATCAACAGCCTGTCCTGTATAATACTGCAGCACTTCCTTGTCTGCGTATTTTTGATACCATTTTATATCTTCATCTGTTGCAATATAAGGCTCGATGCTGATATCAATCTGTCCTGCATGCAAGACCTGCTTTGCTCCACCCTGTCCATACTGCAGTTCAGGTCTTGTCACATGCGTCATGCGCACGAGAACACAAGAATTATACGTTGTTCCTTTTTTCAGCACAGCAAGTAATTCCAGTTCCAATTTACTTGTTTCAAACGCACTCACCATCTCTGAAGAACTCGTATCGCCTCGCATCTGCAGTGCTTTCAGTGCAGTCATGTAAGGTTTCAGCCAAGACATATACAAGCGAATAACATTATAATGCTGCTTAAGATTTTTAATCCTAAATTTCCAAGTGTGATGCATTTCCTCATAGGTTTTCTGCTTCCAAGTATAATATTGTTGTAGTTTCTTTTCCAAAGCAGTGCGCACCTTGAAATTGATTTGCTGCTGTTTCGCGATGGCATCCAGTGTCCTTGCAAGGTTCTTTCTCTGTTCTTCCACACTTTCTCCCTGAGGATTAATACCAAAAAATAAATCAGGCAGAGTAACAAAACCTAGTTTTGTTGCCATGCTGTAAACAGAGTTAGGATTCTGCATACCTTGTTCAACCACTTCCACCCATGTGGATTTCAATGCAACCTCATTTTGTCTTGCCTCAGGATCATCTTTATTCTTAGAAAAACTCTTTTTATACATCTCCAGTCTTTCATCCATCATCCGAATCTCCCGCACCATGGGAAATAAACTTTTGGTCAATTGCCCTATCTGCGTTAAGTAGCCGGAAATTTGTTGCTGCATAGCACTGACCTTGCTCCCAATTTGCCCATGAAAACTACTGCTCACTGAAGCATCAAAAACATCCTTCAATTTATAGAGTTGCTCGGCATGTATACCAAATGCAGTGCTCTCATGTTTCGTAAAGAACTTTTGAAAATGATAATAATATTTCTCAACAGAGTCACCCATGTTGTCAATGGATATTTTTAGTGCACCCTTGCTTCCATTCTTCGGATCAATAGAATAACCCATACCCTTCTTCATCTGCTCATCTTTTTTTGTTCCCCCAGGGCCTTTCAGAAAGGGATTATACTTCTCTTGATTTTCTTTTTTCTTCTTCTCCTTAGCTTCAGGGCTTTCATCCTCAGGAGCACTAAAGAGATTTTTTACGGGTGAAGCCATCAGCTCTTCTTAGGCCGAGAAGATTTATAAAGTTTCTCTTCCCGAGGCTCTGTAGAAATGTTCCAGATTTGATAGATATAGGCCATATGCTCACTAAACAAACCTCCTAATAATCCCAAAAATTATTTTTATCCTCTGAAAAATATCTCTGCATAGAAATTTTTTTTTACAAAACAACTTCT
>JACRKH010000013.1 GCA_016235495.1 Candidatus Woesearchaeota archaeon | reverse complement strand
CATGGGATTAAGGTTGCAGTGCGAACTGGGGATACCACACAGTATGAGAAAACAAAGATGTTGAGAAATCCTCCTCATATTCTTATCACTACGCCTGAAAGTTTAGCACTCTTACTCTCTTCGAAGAAATTTGCTGAACATTTGAAACAGGTGGATTGGACTATTGTTGATGAAATTCATAGTCTTGCAGAAAATAAAAGAGGGGTGCATATGAGCTTGACCATGGAAAGATTACAACGGCTTTCACCAGGGATGTGCCGTATTGGTTTGTCTGCAACAGTTGCACCTTTAGAGGAAGTTGCTGCTTTTCTTGTTGGAGAAAAAAGATCCTGCAAAATTATTGATGTACAGTCTGTGAAAAAGTATGATTTAGAAGTGCTTTCTCCTGTTGAAGATTTTCTGGCAGAAAGCTATGGAGATATTGAAAAGAAAACTTATGCTTTATTGGATAAACTCATTCAAGAGCATAGGACTACTTTGATTTTTACCAATACTCGTGCAGGAACTGAACGTGTAGTCCATCATTTACGAACACGATTCCCAGGGAAGTATGAAGAAGTGGAAAATGGTGAAGAAAAAAGAGATTTGATTGGTGCGCATCATGGTTCTCTCTCTAAAGAACATCGATTGAAAATGGAGACTGATTTGCGAGAGGGAAAGATGAAAGCTATTGTTTGTTCAACTTCACTTGAACTTGGTATTGATATTGGCTATGTTGACCTTGTTGTCTGTTTAGGCTCCCCAAAGTCTGTTGCACGCCTACTTCAAAGGCTAGGAAGATCAGGACATAAACTGCATGATACTGTGAATGGGAAAATTCTTGTCCAAGACAGAGATGATTTGGTGGAATGCTCTGTGATGTTGAAGTTTGCTACGGAGAAAAAGATGGATAGAATTCATATTCCTACAAATTGTTTGGATGTCCTTGCACAGCAACTATTTGGCATGGCACTGGAAGATGTCTGGGATGCTGCTGATATGTATAAAACTGTGAAAGCATCTTATTGTTACAAGGATCTCACGAAAAAAGATTTTGAAGAAGTGCTGGATTATCTTGCAGGAAATTTCACTTCATTAGAAGAAAGGCATATTTATGCCCGCATCTGGTGGAATAAGGAAGAAGGAAAGGTGGGAAAGAAAGGATTGATGTCCCGTACGATTTACATGACAAACATTGGAACTATCCCAGACCAGCAAGGAATTATTGTCAAGGATCAAAGAGGCAATAAATTAGGAAGCATTGATGAAGCATTCTTAGAAAAACTCCATAAGGGAGATATCTTTGTCCTTGGAGGAAGCACCTATCAGTTTAACTTTGCACGGGGAATGGTTGCACAAGTTATTCCTATGCCTGGAAAAAGACCTACTGTTCCTTCGTGGTACTCTGACAGGCTGCCACTTTCTTATGACCTTGCAAAGGGGATTTGTATTTTCAGACAATTGATGGATGAGAAGTTTAAGAAAAAAATGGACAAGAAAGAAATCCTAGCATTTCTTCATTCTTATTTGTATATTGATGCTGTTGCAGCAGAGGCGATGTATCATTATTTCAAAGACCAGTATGATTATATTGGACTTCCTTCAGCAAAGAAACTGATTGTTGAGCATTATCGGGATGAGCATATGAAAAATTATGTAGTGTTCCATTCGTTGTATGGAAGAAGAGTAAATGATGTTCTTTCAAGGGCTTTGGGTTTGGCTATCTCTCGGTCACAGCATAAGGATGTGGAAATTGGCATCAGTGATAATGGGTTTTATGTTTCTTATGACAAACAAGTAAATGTCTTAGGAGCATTTGCATTATTGAAAAGCAAAGAGTTGCGAAAAGTGCTGGAAATTGCTGTAGATAAATCTGAGATTCTTAAGCGAAGATTTAGGCATTGTGCTGGACGAGCTTTGATGATATTGCGAACGTATGGCGGGATCAAAAAAAGAGTAGGAAGGCAGCAAGTGAGTTCTGTGATTCTCTTGAGTGCGGTGCGAAGAATCTCTGAGAATTTTTTTATCATCTGTGAAACAAGAAGGGAAATACTGGAGGATCTTATGGATCTCGATTCTGCGCTGGAAGTGCTGAAAGAAATTGAAGAGAAGAAAATAAAGATTGAAGAAGTGCAGACTTTTATCCCTTCACCATTTGCTGTGCAGCTCGTGATGCAGGGCTACTCTGACATCCTGCGATTAGAGGATAAACAACAATTCTTACAGCGCATGCATCAGATGGTGAGGGCGAAGATTGCCATTAAGGCGAGGTAGGGCTTTACTGACATCCTCCATTAATTGGCATTTCGAGGCTTATAACCTGTCTTCTGATGTTATAAGCCAGACATTTGTATGCCAATTCTAATTTTTGATTTTTTAATTTTGTTGCTTTTAGTGCAGAGGTCATTCTCTTTT
>JACRKH010000067.1 GCA_016235495.1 Candidatus Woesearchaeota archaeon | reverse complement strand
CTGCAGAGGCTCTTCCAAAAAGCTTATAAGGAAGCTGAAAACACTATAAATTAAGAAAATGGCAGAATTTAAATTTGTAATCAATGATACCAAGACAGGAAAAACTTATCAAAGAGCTTTGGAAGATGAGACGCTTGTTGGTAAGAGAATAGGAGAAACTGTCCCTGGTGATTTCTTAGGACTTGAAGGCTATGAACTTCAGATTAGAGGAGGCAGCGATTTTGCAGGTTTTCCCTTGAGAAAAGACATTGATGGACCAGTGAGAAAGAAAGGACTTTTTGGACCTGGTGTTGGTGTCAAGGTTGATAGAAAAGGAATGAAGCTACGAAAAACTGTTTGCGGTAATACTATCACTGTCAAGACTGTGCAGGTAAATTTGTGTGTGAAAAAATATGGTGAGAAGGCTTTAGACGAACTGCTTGGAAAAGCAGAAGCGAAAGCAGAATAAGAAAATCATACTCCTTGCAGGAGAATTGCCGTGATATACAAAACAAAAAGTGTTCTGATAGCTCGTAAGAAGGGCAGTGAAGAGGATTTTAGTAGGAGACCTTGTTTCATCGGTTTGTTTGATGAAAACAATCCGCATTTGAGCGTGAAGGGACCAAGGGAAGTTGTGGAATTTCCTAAAATCCATAAGGTTCTTATCAGTGGCTTAAATGTGGATTATTTGTTGCCTGGCAATGACATTGTGATTAATAATCTCAGTGAAATTGAGGTTGTTGCTCATGATGACCAAGTTGTTGTGAAGGGAAAACAAAAATAAAATCAAGGTTCTCTTTTTCTAGGGGGTTTGCGCTCAATTTTTCCTTCGGGATAAGTTTATAAAGGTTTGATATTTTGTTTTCTTCCATGCCACGAGTGAAAAAAGTAGAAAGTAAAAAGGTAGAAAGCAAGAAAGAACCGGCACGACAACCAGAGATTAGCATAGGACTTGTTGGGCATGTTGACCATGGAAAAACTACCATTACACAAAGACTTTCTGGGAAGTGGACTGACACACATTCTGAAGAAGTGAAGAGAGGAATTACTATTCGTTTAGGCTATGCAAATGCTAGTTTTTATAAGTGTGAGAAGTGCAAAGGCGCGGAGGCATATGGATCAAATCCAATATGTGTACATTGTCAAGGAAAAGCGAAGATTCTTCGTGCTGTTTCTTTTGTGGATGCTCCTGGACACGAAACACTGATGGCAACTATGCTTTCTGGGAGTGCAATTATTGATGCTGCCTTACTCTTGGTTGCTGCAGATGAAGAATGCCCGCAGCCACAGACCAAAGAGCATTTGATGGCATTGCAAATCTGTGGCATAAAGAATATTATTATTGTCCAAAATAAAATTGATCTCGTAAGTGAGGAAGATGCATTAGAAAATTATAAGCAAATCAAGGCTTTTATCAAGGGAAGCATTGCTGAACATGCTCCCATTGTTCCTATCTCTGCAAAGAACGATGTGAATATCGATGTGTTGATTCAAACTATTGAAGAAGCATTCCCTACACCAAAAAGAGATTTGAAAAAAGAGCCACTCATGTTTGTCGCACGAAGTTTTGACATCAATAAACCAGGCACCCCCTTTATGAATATTCAGGGAGGGGTGCTTGGAGGGGCATTAAAACAAGGCGTCTTAAAAGTTGGTGATTCTATAGAAATAAGACCAGGAAGAAAAATAGAGAGAGAAGGAAAAGTTTTCTGGCTGCCTATTCCTACAAAAATAGTTGGGATACACACAGGTGATACTGCACTGGAAAGCGCTGAACCAGGTGCCTCTATTGCATTGCTTAGTTCTTTAGATCCTTCCTTAGTCAAATCAGATTCATTAACTGGAACTGTTGTAGGGCATGCAGGAAAACTGCCTGAAGTTTATTCTGAAATGCAATTGGTTCCCCATTTGCTGGAAAGAGTTGTAGGAACAGAAAAAGAATTACAAGTTGAGGCTATAAAGAAAGGAGAAAACCTTATGCTGAATGTTAATTCTTCAACAACTGTTGGCCTCGTGACAGATTTGTCAAAGAACTTTTTTACTGTCAAGTTGAAGATCCCTGTCTGTGCCGAGAAAACAGATAAAATAACTGTTTCCCGACTGGTGGGGCATAGATTCAGATTGATAGGTTACTGCACATTCAAATGAAAATTACTCTTGGTGGGAGAGCTGGATCAGGGAAATCTGCTGTGGGAAAAAAACTTTCTGAGATGTTTCATCTTAAACATTATTCTACTGGAGATTTATTTCGTATTCTTGGTATGGAGAAAGGTTATACTGTTGAGGAATTCTCTAAAATACGAGCTGAAGAAATTGATACACTTGTAGATAATTGGGCAGAGAAGATTGGAAAAAGCGAAGATAACTTTGTAATGGACAGCAGGTTAGCATTTCATTTTATTCCTGATGCAATAAAAATATTTCTGGATGTGAGCTATGAAGAAGGAGCACGAAGAATTTTTCTGAAGCCTCGGGCAAGTGAGAAAAAGGTAGAAAGCGCTGAAGGACTTGCAAAGATCAATAGAGAAAGATGGGAAACTGATAGAAAGCGATACCTTGAAATGTATGGCATTGATGTGGATGACCTGAGAAATTATGATGTTTATATTGATAGCACAGGAAAGAAGATAGATGAAGTCATCACAGAATTATGCAGAGCTGTACCAGCATTACGAAAAGCATAAAGATACTATTGCTCTTCGATTGAAAGAGTTTCAACAGCAGAGAAGTGAGAAGGAAATTTTTCAGGAATTGTGTTTTTGTCTTTTAGCTGCAAATACTTCTTCGCGTATGGCCATGCGTGTCATGGATTCTGTAGGTGATGTGATTTTTACTGGCAGTGAAGAAGAAATTAGAGATAGGTTACATAGTTTATCGTGCAGGTTTTACAACAAAAGAGCTGAGTACATCTTTCTGGCGAGGAGTGTGCCATTAAAGTTTGACAGGATGTATCTTGCTGAGAACATAAAGGGTTTTGGCTATAAAGAGAGTTCGCATTTCCTTCGCAATATTGGACACTCTGGCTATGCGATTCTTGACAAGCATGTGCTGCGTGCTATGCTAGAGTTTGGCGTCATTAAAAAAATCCCAGCTATGCATGCAAAAAACTATCTTCTGCTTGAGAAAAAGCTTGAAAATTTTTCTAAAAAGTTGGGAATACGCATGGATGAGCTGGACTTTGTGCTCTGGTCGAGAAAGGGCGGAGAAATACTTAAATAAGAATAGAAGGGTTTAAGAGCTTTTCAGGGTCGTACTTTTCTTTGGCACGCATATATCTTTTTATTTTATCCTGAGAAAGGAATTTTTTTCTTTTTATACCTACTGCCTGCTGTCCAATAATTTCTCCATTGAGCTTTGGCACTATTTGGTACAAATCCTGAATGAGCCTTGAATCATCTTTAAATGCAGGGCAAAGAATTTGCTGTTTGATATGTCCATAACAAGGAATGCCGTTCTTCCCCAGCCAGTTGAGTAATCTTGACATCTGATCATAAGGAATCTTTGGATCCTCCTGTTCAGTATATTTTTTGTTAGTGAGAAGCATACTTATTTTTTCTTTTAGTTCATTTAATTTTTTTATTTCTTCTTTATCTTTTATCACTCCAACATCTTCTTTGTATTCCACCACTAAATGCAATGCAGGCTCGAGACCGAGGAGTGAAGAACAAAATTCATCAAAGAATTCTATGGCCATGACCGACTTATTCTTATCCAGCACCATCACTTTATCCATGAGTGCAGTGAGTGTGTTAAATTTGAATACTGTTATAGATTTCTCTATTGGTGCGGAAAGCAGTTTTAACTTTGCAGCGTAGATTACTCCTGTTATTCCTTCCAATCCAATGAAATTTCTTAATTCCTCTCCGGTTATTTTCTGGCGATCTCCTTTTCCATCAATAATCTCCAATTCATAGACCCATTCTCCCATTCTTCCATAATAGGTTTCTAAGCCAAGAACATTTGAGGCAATCATTCCCCCAATGGTACATGCAGCATGACCTAGAGGTTTTACAGGAAAATAATAGCCTTTCTTTTGGACAATCTGTGTACATTCACTCAGTGTCATTCCAGCTTCTACCGTGATAGAATCATGACCCCATTCAATGACTTTGTTCAGCTTTGTCATGTCGATAACCAATGCATTTGCTGGAACAGAAGAACCTACTTTATTCATGCCTGCACCACGAATCGTAAAACGGCCTGCTTCTTTCTTTGCAAATTTAATCATATTCATAAGCTGTTGTTTTGTTGTGGGCCAAGCAACTGCAGTACAGGTTCCTTCATAATCTGAAGCATCTCTGGCATAGACCAATTTATCTACTGCTTCTGTAGAATAGAAGCCATGCGGGAGGATATCTTCTAATTTTAGAGTCATGCTCGTGGGTATATAAAAAACTCTTTATAAGAATTTATATTGCTGAAAGAATGTATAGAGAAAGTTTGTTTCATTTAAGGATACAAATGTTTAAATAGGCTATTTTTATTTTCTTTTAAGGTGTATTGCTATGGAAGATACTCAGATTGATGAACATAAGGAAAATGTGCGGAGGAATAGAACGATGAAATCAAGTTTATGGAAATGGAGCACTTTAGTGCTTTTTCTTTTATTAGTTGTTACAGTTTATATGAATGGTTTTCCACGCTTTGGAAGCAGTGGTGCTGTTGACAGAGCAGTCTCTTTTGTGAATGAGGAGCTCCTTGCTGATGTTGCAGTGGCTGAACTTGTTTCCAGCAGTATGGAGAATGGTTTTTATAAAATAGAGCTAAAGCTTGTTCCTTTGGATGCTCGTCTTGGTGAGCCAAAGAATGCGACTATTTATGTTTCTAAGGATGGGAATATCTTATTCCCTACTGCTGTTGATATAAGCACTTTTAGCAGTAGCAGTGCAACAACAAGTACAGGGCAAGTCTCTAATACTTCAACATCAACAAGTGCTGCAGTAAACAATGCTGGGAATGTTATTGGAAATCCTAATGCAAGCCTGAGTATTATTGAGTTTGGTGATTATCAATGTCCAGCCTGCGGAGCAGCACATCCTACTATAACGACTCTTCTTGCAGACTATGATGGCAAAGTCAATCTTATCTTTAAGAACTATCCTATCACGAGCAAGCATGAGTTTGCACAGAAGGCTTCTGAGGCTGCAGAGTGTGCAGGTGTACAAGGAGAGTTTGAAGCATATTACAATACGTTGTATGAAAATCAACTTGCTTTGACTATTGATGATCTGAAAAAGTATGCGAGTGATTTAGGGCTTGACAGGAGTGCTTTTGACAACTGTTTAGATTCTGGTGCTATGGCAGAAAAGGTTGCTGCAGATCAGCTTGAGGGTATCAATGCTGGTGTGAGCGGAACGCCTACTTTCTTTATTGGAGAACAGAAGATTATTGGGCCAGAAAAGTTGGAGACTTTTAAGGCTGCTATTGATGCGGAGCTTGCAAAGCTTTCTCCTGAGATTGTTGTAAATGCCACTGCATAAATTATTTTATTTTTTTATTTATTTTAAAGAAACATTTCCTATGAAGACATTCCTCACGCCTTGAATTTTCTTGACTCTTTTTATAACGTCCTGCAGATGTGCAAGGCCAGATGTTTCAATGCCAAAGCTGCATTCTACTATGTTGCTTCCCAATGGCTTTGCATGTGCGGATTTCATTGTTGTATTTATTGCGATAAGTGTGTTTAAGATCTCCGCAAAGAGACCAGTGCGGTTTAGTGCTTCTACTTTGAGATTCACTATTCTTCCAATATTGTCTATCCAATGCACATTTATTCTTTTATTTTCTTTCACTATATTCTTTTTTAATGCTGGGCAGTTGCTTTTGTGGACTGTTACCTTACCAATTGTTTTTCCATAGCCCATAATTTTCTCTCCAGGGAGAGGTTTGCAACATTTTGAGAGGAGAATCTTTGGTTTGGACATGGTATCCGCTTCGATAATCCATTCTTCGAGCTCTTTTCTTTCTTCTTCTTCTCTCTTAAATCTTTTTACCGGAAGCTGCTGTGCTCCTCGAACATATTGTTTAATTTTTGCTGCAGCTTTTGAGGTTTTTACAATCTTTAACCAATCCCTTGAGGGATGCTGTGTTTTTGCTGTAATAATTTCTACCCTGTCTCCATTGTTTACTATTGCACGCAGAGGAACGAAAAGACCATTTATTTTTGCTGCGATACATTTGTCTCCCAAATCAGAGTGCACTGCATAGGCAAAGTCCAATACTACTGCACCTTTAGGAAGCTCTATAACTTTTCCTTTAGGAGTGAATGCAAAAATTTCATCTTCAAAAAAGTCAATGTGCAACATTTTTAAGAATTCTTTTGCATCTTCAGAATCTTTCTGGAGCTCATTTAATTCCATCATCCATTTCAGCTTCTGGTCGAACTCTTCTTCACCATGGATGCCTTTGTATTTCCAGTGGGCTGCAATACCCTGCTCTGCAATATCATGCATTTCCTGCGTTCTTATTTGCACCTCGACTGGTTTCTTTGCCGGGCCTATGACCACTGTGTGGAGTGATTGATACATGTTTGACTTAGGAGTTGCAATGTAATCATCAAACTCTTTCGGAATTGGCGTCCAGAGGTTGTGTATGATTCCAAGAATTTCATAACAATGTCTAATGTTATCTGTAATTACTCTTAGTGCTGCGAGGTCATATATTTCTTCGAAGGATTTTTGTTTCTTCTGCATCTTTTTCCAGATGCTGTATATGTGTTTTGGTCTGCCACTAATATCAATGGGGATTTTTGTGGTCTTGAGCTCCTCGGTTAGTGTTTTCTTAATCTTTTCTATCTCTTTTTCTCTTCCTCTCTGTGTTTGGTTTATTTTCTCCTGCAGTTCCTTGTATATTTCCGGCTCTATTTGCTCAAAAGAGAGATCCTCCAACTGCCATTTTATACTTGCGATACCTAATTTGTGTGCGATAGGAGCGTAGACTTCCAGGGCATCCTTTGCTATGCGTTTTCTTTTCTCTTCTCTGAAGGCTCCAATGGTGCGCATGTTGTGCAATCTATCTGCAAGTTTGATAATGATGACACGAATATCTTTTACTGAGGCGAGAATGACTTTTCGTATGGTTTCTGCATGATAGTCTTCCTTAGAGAGATTCTTTAATGTCTTTATTTTTGTCATTCCCTCAACGAGAGCGGCTATTTCTTTGCCGAATTCATTTGTAATATCTTTTAATGTATAGCTTGTATCTTCGACTACATCATGGAGCAGTGCAGCTGCAATGGTTGTATCGTCCATTTGCAGATCTGCGAGAATGCATGCAACATTTAAAGGATGTTCAATGTATGCTTCCCCAGTTGCTCTGGTCTGGCCTTGATGTGCTTTCTCTGCAAAAGAGTATGCTTTCTTCACTAGAGAAATATTTGGCCTCTTTTCATAGGACTTTAGTTTTTTAATGAGGTCAGAGAGCTGCATTTTCCTCTTTAGAGGTGAAAAACTGTTTAAAAATCTATGGTGGAAGGAAAAATTCTTTCTTTGCTTGGGATACTTATATAAATGAGATTTGGACAGGAAAGAGTATGAAAATTGTGCTTGTTGGCTGTGGAACGACAGGAAATCACGTACTTCCTCATCTTCATGAAGATGTTTTTCTTATTGATAGGGATATTGTGGAAAGAGTTAATTTAGAAAGACAGCCTTTATTTTCTCCTGCTGATATAGGGAAAGCAAAGGCAGAAGTTTTAGGAAAAAAGTTTGGATTCTCTTATGCTGTTGCTGATTTGGATTGTGAAAGTATTTCTTTGCTTGCTGATGCTGATTTGGTTATTGAGTGCACAGATAATCTTGAAACGCGATTCTTAATAAATGAATACTGTGTCAAGAATAAAATCCCATGGATTTATACGGGCATTGTAGGAAAGCGAGGAAGGGTAATGAAGGTTGATGGGGATTATTGTTTTCGCTGTGTGTTCTCTGAAGTAAAAGGTTTGGATACCTGCTCTACTGTTGGTGTGGATCTTGCTGCTGCTCAGGAATTGGGGAATATTGCTGCTGAGGAAGTGCAGAGAAAGAGCAGAGGTTTGTGGGCAAATGGTTCCTGGGTAAAAATCAAAAGGAATGAAGACTGCCCTGTTTGTCATGGAAGATATGCATATCTTGAAGGAAAAAAAGAAAAGATTGTGAAGTTCTGCGGCAGCTCGCGATATCAGTTCAAAGGAAATTTTAATTTTGAAGATGTGAAGGAAAGATTACATGGTTCCGGCGAGTGGTTTGTCCATAAAGATTTTTATGTATTTAAGGATAGAGTTCTTGTTAAAGCTGAAAATGAAAAAGAAGCAAAGAAAAAGTTTACTGAAGTTATTGGGATGTAATGATATTATTTATTTCTTTGATGGTTCCCTTCATTCTTTCTAACTGTTCGTAGGTTGCTTCCAGATTTCTTTTATAGTCTGTCGCAGCGGATCTAAAAAAGGGGATATTATAAGCCAATTCTGAATCCAATTCGTCTGCATGCCCAACAACCCACTCGAAGTAGGGCTGGGAATGCATGATTATCTCTCCATTGAGCGCTTTTAGGTGAACATTATTATCTTTATCAAATCTTTCTACTATGCTTTCTTCAGCTTGGTCAACAAAATTTTGAAGCCCCTTTATCACCCTATGTTTCATCTCTTCTGGAGCATCAATTATCCATTTTGCCGCACCCAATGCACTTTGGGTATCAAGCAACTGTGTTCTTAATCTTGCATAGAGCATCTTCATTCTTTCATCTAGACCATCTACTTTTATCCTTGCAAGATAATTTTCAACCCTTCGTATTGCTGTTGTATACTTTTGATAATCTCTTCCTACGAGCATCTGGTAAAGAACTTCTCCCTCACTACTTGCATTTATTCTTTTTGGCATTCCCATGGATAACACTCCTCGCTTCCTTATTGGTTCTTTTATGGCATTTAAAGCTTTTTCTATGTTCTGCAAGTCCCTTCCCATTTCCTCTCTTGATGCCGGATCAGCTACTTCGAATGGACCAAATTGTTTTGTAAGCTCAAGTGAAGGAACATTTATGAGCAGGTCTATCTCTGCTCCTGCCGGTGCGGATGTCTGCAAGGCTCCTTTCATTTGATTTTGATAAATGGGAAATCTCTTATTTCCAAAGAGCTGCCATACTGAGGCTCCTTTTGGGACAAAATCCTTTGGTGGATTCTTTATTTTCCATATAATACTATTGAATTGTCCTTTGATGATAGGCTGCCCTACTCTTGGTTCAATGAGGATTATTTCTGGTTTTCCCTGCGGTGCATTGGGGATCTGTCTTGCGAGAGGTTCTGTACTTTGTTCTGTATCAAATAAGAATGGACCGAATTCTTTTGTTATATTTGCATCCTTGAGATGGAATCGCAATCCATATTGCATTCCTGCAGGGATGTTATCTGGGAATTCTACATTCCCAAATCCTTTGCCACGAGTTATATCTTCAAAGAGAGCGCTTATTCTTGTATTTCTTCCTTGGTTCCACATTTCAAATACCTGTAAAGTATCTTTAAAATTTATGGGGATATTAAATATCTGCCATTCTATCCTTAGAAGTTCTCCTGGTTTTATTATTGTTCCTTTCTTCGGGTTGATAAGTTCTATATCTATTCCTCTTTGATTTGGTTCTGAATCTTCTCCAGCTTGAGAAGGAGGTTCTGGTATTCCTTTTCTTAGAGGAAATGGTCCGAAGATTTTTGTTTTGTTGCCCCTCTCACTTCTTAGCTCTAACAGGAAAAATAATTCTTTTGCATCAGAGAATGGTTTTGTATTTGGAAATGTATACACTACAGAATCCATTTGGTATGTTGCTTTTGTTCCCAGAGGGATAAATCTTTTATCTCTTTCAAAGCCATAACTTATGGATAGTTCTGCTCCTGCATCCTTTGGAAGGTTTGGTATCCGCCAAACAAATTCTGTATTCCCACCTAAAAGTATTCCTTCTTTTTCTGTAGGGTTGTCTAAAACTATATCCAGTGCACCTGGGGAAGGTGGACTTGGTCCTGAAGATTCTGAACTGCCTGGAGATTTTATGGTGAATTTCTCAGAGAGATTATATGCTATGTCCTCATTCTTTTCGTCCAAAGCGAGTAAAACAATATAACACTCTTCTGAGGGTATATTTGGCACTCTGAATGTGAAGTATTTTTCTTTTCTGTTGAGGTCTGGACTTTTATATATACTAAAATTATGCGGGTCATTTCCCTTTGTGGAATATTGTATTTCTAATGCTGCAGGATTGCCAGTCATTTCAAAAAAGATTTTTATTTCCTGCCCTATATTCAGTTGGGGATTAAAAGGTTTTATTTTTAATGTTACTTTTTCTTTTTCAAAAAAATCTGGAGGAATAGAAATGGTCTGCTGGATAGGAATCTTTGCACCATCTTCACGCTTTACTATCTCTATAAAATCAATTTTATCAAAAACATTTATTTCATTTCCCTGAAAAAACTCTTTCCCATCTACAAAAATCTTCTTTTCTCCAGGAGTGATTTCTTGTTCTGACATTTTAAAAGGTGATGCTCTGCGGCCCTCCTCCTCTTGCTCCCTGTGCGACAAAGTTAATGAGTATTGGCCTTGATGTTTTTACAGGATATGCAGGATGATTTACCATGATGGTGAGTGCAAAGTTCTGTACTCTTCCAGGAGGAACTGGATTTGTGGTCATTAAACGCATATCATTTGTTAATTGCCCTCTTGCATTTGTGGTCTGGACATTTCCTCCAGGAATGTTGAGTGCTGGTCTTGTATTGACTGTGATTACTGCAGCTGCAATTGGTGTTATTGCTGCATTATCCACCACTGTGAAATTCATCAGCATGTATCTGTTTGAAGGAGCCGGATCTGGCACCCAGTTTACCATGACACGCATTGCTGGAGCTCCTGCTTGTGCTCCCTGCACTGCTGCTTGCAGCACTGTCTGTGGAATGGGCTGTACTGGCGTTCCAATGTTGATTTGATAGTCTTGGACTACTGCTAGTGGAGAAAGAGAAGGATGCACCACTTGCACCTGCATCGTTGCAGTGCCAACAATTTGAGGAACTGTATAGACTGTTCTAAATTGCCCTTGCGCATTTGTGCTTCCTCTTACTGGGGCTCTATTATTTACGATTATTTCTATGGCTGCATTGTCCAATGGAGAAGCTGTTGCTTTGAATCTGCCTCTTGATACCGTAAAAAGAAATGGTGTTATTGAACCAGGGTTGACATTGATGGGATCTCTTGCTGCCCCCACATTTCTGTGAGGCAGTGTTTGTGTTGGAGTTTGCAGGATGACAAAGAGGTTGTTGCCTGATGTTCCCCTTGCTGCGGCTCCTACCCCTCTTCCTATTCCTCCTACTAGATTTCTTAGGGTCCAGCCTAAGGCACCAAAAAGCCAGCTAAATATTCTCCAGCATCGAAAGCGAAAGAAAAGATAGGCTAATAGAATTATCCCCATTGCAATGAGTGCATAGTAAAGGTACTGTGATAGTATACCAAATATTCCTGCAAGCGGTGCAAAGGCAAGCCCACCCATGAGCCAGCCTATGAGTGCGATTGCTGCGCCTATGAGGAGGACTGCTAATAATCCTTTCCCAAAAGAAGAGCCAAATCCTGTTCCTGGCGTTCCCCCTGTTGCTGAGGATGTTCCTGCGAATTTGGAAATGAGTGAAAAGAGAAGGAAGAGCAGTATGACTACAATTGCAAGTATGAAGAACCAAGAGAGTTTGTAAAATATAAAATAATTTAATCCTGCAAAGAGTTCATCAAAGAAGCCACCTATTAGAGGTGTTCCTCCAATGCTTGAAGAGAATCCTGAATATGAACCGAGTGCAAGGAAAATGAAGAGAGTTCCTATAATTGCAAGAATGAAGCGAAGCCAGGAGAATTTATCTTTCTCTGTTTTAATGATAGAGCCTGAAAGTTTGTAAAGAATCATAATGGGTGCAATGAGCATAATGACCCAGCCAAAGGCAGTGAGTGCTGATTCTGGGGTGAAGCGCATTGCGAAGAAGGCGAGAATGAGTGCGAAAACGTTTGCGAGCTTTGCCTGCTCTTTTTCTTTAAAGACAGATTCTTTTGCCCCTTTAAGGAATATGATGAAAACTAATGCTGCGTAGATGAGCCTTAGGAAGAGGATGCTTTCCTGTGTTGAGCCAAAGAAAAGTGATGCTATGGAATCTGCAGCAGAAACTCCTGGTAATATGAGCAACAACACTAATGCAATCAGACCTACAAAACCTCTTTTCATTGAGAGCATTTATGGTTCTAGGATATATAAAGGTTTTTGTTATTGAACAGAAGTTTTCTTTTTCTTGAAATCGAGAGAAAGTGAATTGATGCAAAATCTTTTTCCTGTTGGCTTTGGTCCATCATCAAAAAGGTGTCCTAAGTGACCACCGCATTTTTTACAGAGCACTTCTGTTCTGGTCATGCCGTGACTTGTGTCTTTCTTTAAGGTAATATTTCCTTTTGCTTCATAAAAGCTTGGCCAGCCGCAGTGTGATTCAAACTTTGTATCTGAAGAAAATAGTTCTGCTCCACATGCTGCACAGACGTAGATTCCTTTTTCTTTGTTGAGGAGAAATTTTCCTGTGAATGGAAGCTCTGTGCCTTTCTCTCTGAGCACGTGATATTGTTCTGGGGTAAGTTTCTTTTTCCATTCTGCTTCTTTAATTTTCTTTTTTATGGTCTTGAGGCTTATAAATTTTATGAGGGAAACTTTTTAAAGGAGTGCTGGTTGAAAAAAAGCATGTTTGATATCAAGGAATGCAAAACAAAGGGGGGCTATGAAGTAAAGCCTCGTGAGAAGAAAAAACTAGATTTTTCTCTCCTGAGAAAGAAGTTTGAATTAGTGTTTGACAGCCCTATTGCTTTGGTTCTTCGTGTGCAGGGTGTAGAAGTTATTGTGCACAAGTATGGAGAACTGCTTGTGAAACAGTGTAAAGATGTGAAGAAGATTGAAAGCATTGCAAGGAGTGTGTATGCATGAAAGTCTATTATGATCGAGAAGACAAAGAGTATAGCATTGAGGCGAAGAATGTGAGGGATATGCTGAAAGAATTAAAGCTGCTGAAGAATGCAGTGATTGTTGTGGTCAATGATGAGCTCGTGAGTGAAGGATATGCCTTTGAAAAGAGTGATAAGGTGAAGATTCTTTCAGTGGTTTCCGGGGGCTAA
Organism: Candidatus Woesearchaeota archaeon; assembly: GCA_016235495.1. Taxonomy (GTDB): domain Archaea; phylum Nanobdellota; class Nanobdellia; order SCGC-AAA011-G17; family GW2011-AR17; genus JAGVZZ01. The sequence continues at coordinate 5,503 of JACRKH010000067.1, read as the reverse complement.
GCTTTATAAACCCTTTCTCTCCTCAAAAAAGTATGTGTCATGCTTGTGATAAGAAACCTGTATACAAACTTATCTCTGGAGAGTCTCTCTGTAAATCCTGTTTCTTGGATTACTTTGAAAAAAAGGTTCGGAAGACGCTTCGCGTGTATAAATTAGTTGATAAGGAAGATTCTATAGCTGTTGCTGTGTCTGGGGGAAAAGATTCTTTGACTGTATTAGATTTATTACATTCTATTTACAAAGAAAATAAAAAAATAAAAATTCAAGGGCTTTTGATTGATGAAGGGATAGATGGATATCGAGACCAATGCCTTGAAAGTACGAAAAAATTCTGCGAGGAGAGAAATATTTCTTTAACTGTTGTTTCTTATGAGGAAGCGTTTGGCTTTAAACTGGACAATGTTGTTGAAGGAAGAAAACCTTGCAGTGTCTGTGGGGTCTTACGAAGAAATTTATTGAATAGCCATGCACGAAAATTAGGGGTGAAGAAGCTTGCAACAGGGCATAATTTAGATGATGAAGCACAGACTATTCTCATGAATCAATTTCGAAGGAATGTTGAGGCTTCTGCACGACTTGGACCAATAACTGCTTCCGAAGCACATGAAGGATTTGTTCCAAGAATTAAACCTTTGTACTTTCTCTCTGAAAAAGAAATTATGACCTATGCTTTTCTCAAAGGCATTGTTCGAGAGTTTAATGAATGCCCATACAATAAAGAAAGCTATCGAAACCAAATAAGAGAAATGCTGAATCAGTTTGAAGAACTCTATCCTGGAACAAAGCATTCCATTGTGAGTTCTTTCTTAGAAATTCTTCCTGCATTGAAAGTAAAAGAAAAAAAAGAAGGAACTGTTATTCAAAAATGCCTCCAGTGCGGGGAACCTTGTTCACAGGAAATCTGCCAAACCTGCGTTGTGTTAAATGAGATTAAATCTTCTCAACATTCCCTCTAGGTCTCTATTAACTTCTCCTACTTCTGTAAAGCCGAGAAAGTCTCTGTTAAAACTGTACCACTGTTCTGCTTCCTGTTTGAGAAATACGCTTACATCACTTGTTACAATTCTATCAAAGAGAATGTCATAGACTTCATGCAGTGCTGTTCTATAGACATTTCTTGCTTCATCACTGAAGAAGTTTAGATAGACTTCTGATAATTCTAATTCTTTTACTTTCCCAAAATAAAATGCTATGGTATTTGGTCTTTTTGTTACTATTGTTTCAAACATTTCTTCTTCCATTGTTGCCTCCAGATATTTTCATATCAATATCTTTTTCACAAGGAGGCTTAAAAAAGATTTACTCAAAAAAACAGAAGAATTTTCAGAATTTTCAGAATAGCTGTAACTTCTCTGTAATTGAGACTAGATATTTTATATTTCTTACTGTATAGTCTATTTCTCTTTTTGTCGTATAAGGGCTGAGTGTTATTCTCAAAGAAGCCTGCGCCTGTTTGTCTGAGAGGCCAATTGCTTTGAGCACATGAGAGGCTTGTTGTTTCTGTGAATCACATGCTGAGCCAGTGGAGACAAAAATATTCTTCTCTGAAAGATGTTTCATCAGCAGTTCTGCATTGGAGCCTTCAAAGTGCATATTCATGTTGTTGCAAAGCCTCTTTTCCTTTGAACCATTGAGTTTTGCACCAGGAATCTTTAGAAGTTCTTTTATCATATAATCTCTGAGCTTCTGCACTTTTTCGAATGGATACTTTATCTTTACTGCTTCTGCAAAGCAAGAAATGCCTAGCGTATTTTCTGTTCCTGGCCTTAGTGTATTCTCCTGTGCACCGCCAAAGAATAAGGGATATAAAGGAGTTCCTTTCTTGAGGTAGAGCGCTCCTGTTCCTTTTAATGCATGAACCTTATGCGCTGAGAGAGAAATTGCAGTTATTCCTTTTGTGGAAATGGAAATTTTCTTGAATGACTGGACTGCATCTGTGTGGAAGGGAACTTTTGCCTGTTGACATAATCTGCTTATTGTTTTGATATCTTGAACTGTGCCTATCTCATTGTTTGCATGCATAATACTCACGAGTGCTGTTGATTTTTTCAGTGCAGATTTTAATGCTTGAATGGAAATGAAACCCTGTTTGTCTACGGGCAAGTATGTTATTTCATATCCTTGTTTCTCCAAGTAGTTACAAAGATTGAGAATAGAGGCATGTTCTATGCATGAAGTAATGATATGCTTCTTTTTTGTTCCAGATAAGATGCTATGAAAGGCCAGATTGTTTGCTTCTGTGCCTCCAGAAGTGAAATATATTTCTTCCGGTGATGCATGAATTGCATTTGCAATTACTTTTCTTGCTTGCTCCAAGCTTTGTCTTGCCTGCTCTCCTTTTTTATGCGACGAAGAAGGATTTGCCCAGTTCTCATTCAGCAGAGAGAGTATTTTTCTTATGATTTCTTGAGCAGGTTTCGTTGTTGCTGCATTATCTAAATAGACCTGCATTATTTTGCCCCCTGCACTTTCTTCTTCTGTGTTCTGTAAATTGCATATGCAAGGCCACCTACCGCAATGCCCCCTATGACATCCACAATGTAATGCTGTTTGATAAGCAATGTAGAAATTGCTATGAGCGCGAACCAGAAATAAATCCATTTGTTGTTCATAATGCATGCACTGAAAAAAGAAAGAGAAACATGACTGCTTGGAAAAAGATTGTGCGGGTTGTCAATGCTGTAAATCCATGCGAGAATCTTGCTAAATATATCCGTACCCAGCTGCGGTCTTGTGATAATCCCTGGGAAAATAGTGAAGATTAAAAGTGTTATTCCTGCAAGGCTGAGAAGACCAAAAACATAAGGTTTGAATTCTTGTTCAAAAAAAAGAGGAAGGAAAAAGAGAGCATATGCAGAAATGTATATGATTACAAAGAAGGGGATTAGCGGAAATAAGTCATCAAACGAGGAATGATAATTGATATATCCTTCTGCAGTTTTTTCAACATAGGCATTGCTTATTATGTAGGAAAGGGACCATGCGAGTGCGACTATGAGAAATATTTTCCAACTGCGATCCATAGCTTGTGATAGTTATTTTGAGTATAAAAAGCTTTTTAAGAAATGAGCTTCTTTGAATGCGCTATGTACGATGCCATTGCAAAAGGGTATGATGAACTTTATGGAAAAGAGCAAGAGGCAAAGCTACAAAAAATTGCTCATGTGTTGAAGGGAAGGATTCTGGATATTGGCGCCGGCACGGGCATTGTTGCAAAACATTTCAAGCATGTGACTTCTTTGGACCCTAGTGCAGAAATGCTGAAGTATGCTTCAGGGAAGAAAGTCATTGGAAATGCTGAGCATTTACCATTTAAACCAGGAAGTTTTGACACCATTGTTTCTCTCACTGCATTGCATCATACACATATTGATGCTGTTATCAAGGAAATAAAAAGAATGAAAGCGAAGAATCTTGCTTTTAGCATTCTGAAGAAGAGCAAGGATTGCAAGGAAATTGTAAAAAAATTAAAACATGCTTTTGCTATGGAAGAAATTGATGAAGAAAAAGATATTTTACTCGTCAAAGAGTTTAAAGACTGAAGGTTTTTCTTCTTTGGATTTTGGCGTCGTGTCATTCCTTCCTGTCACATAACCAAGCTTTCCTTCTGAAATAAATCTATTTTTCTTGCTATCACTTGCAATCTTTTCTTCCGTTCTTTTAATTTCTTCAAGTGTTCTTTGCTTGAAATCAGCAAGACTATGTTCTTTGTCATCAAAGGTTAAACTTACTTTCTTTTTACTTGCTTCTTCTCTCTTTGGGTCATACAAGCGAATTTTCTTTGTTAATGGCTTTTTTCCCTGTGCTGGTCGTTCACCAGGCTCATTGGATTTCTGTTCTGGTTTTCTGATGCGAGCATAGATAAGATAAGCCAAGCCTACCATAAAGAGCACTGCCAATGCAGTGTACGCCCAGTTGATTGAGGATCGTGGTGTTCCATTGTCTATGGTAATTTCTTTTTTATCAATTGCACTATATCCTGTTGGAATGGAGAGTGTATATGTTCCTGAGGGAAGTTCTTTTGCAAGATCTATACTGATTGTTTCGTTGACTCCTAGATTCTTTGTTTTCTGAATAAGGAAACTTTGATTTACCCCTTCTACAGGTATTTCAACTCCACCAGTATATCTTACATTTCCCACATTTGTGATGTATAGTATGTTAAACTCAATTCTGTAGTCTAATTTTTGAATTTCATTGATTGTAAATGTATCATCTGCTTCTATGCTTGGCTTCGAAGTTCCATCATCAACATAACTTCTTACTTTCCATTCTCCTGGTGGAGCAAATTTAGGAATTTCGTATGTTGAAGAACTTCCTCCAGTCATATCTTTTTGAGAAAGCATTTTTCCTAGTGTGTCATAGACCTCAAGAACAACAGGGCTATCTGTTGCATCTCCTGCTTGGTCAAGGAGATTTACGCCAATGGTAATGTCTTCTTCTGGATTGAGTGTTGTGTTACTGAGAACATTTGCAATGCTTGTTGGTTTTGCTTCGACAGTAATCACCATTGAAGCTGATCCATGATTTCCATTGTTATCTTTTACTTCTATGGTGATTGTGTGTGCGCCTGATTTTATTGTTGCGGGCACAACCAAGTCTTGTGTGTATTTGCTGTCCCCTAAGGATGTACTTTGTTTTGCGCCATCAAAAGTTATCGTGATTGTTCCAGAATTCACAAATTCTTGTAAACTTGTTGTGACATCTCCATACACATTAATTGTGTCTCCTGGAAGAACAGATTCTGCATTTGTATTTCCTGTTACATCTAAGGTGTCCAAGACTGTAAATGTGTCAACTGATTTGAAGGTTTGTTCATTTCCATAACTGTCCCGTACAATGAGATCAATTGTGTATTTTCCTGCTGAGGATGATGAGAGTGATGTTGTATAATCCAATGCACCATTTGTTATCGAAGCGAAGCCCATAAGATACTGCTGACTTTCATGGTTGAAGTACACTTCTGCTGTTCCATCCAGCGGGTCTCCATTCGCAAGGTATGCATTTCCTGTTAGCGTCACAGAATCTCCTAGTTGTATCTGGCTTTTATCTACTGAGAAAGAACCATCCAGTCCATTTGTCAATTCAAAAGTACTAGATGTTGCTGATTCTGTTGTTGATCCAGAGACTATAATGTCTGCTCTTATTTTACAGATGCCTTTCATACTTGAACTTCCTGTGATTGTTGGAAGGGAAAGTTGAGAAAAAGAAACTCTAGAGCCAGCAGAAATATCTATAGCTGTTTTTGGCGTGCTGTATGTTTTTGATCCACATACTAATGAAAGCTGTAAATCTCCAGATACAGCATTTGTTTCTTGAATAAAACCTGATGTGTCGATTGACTCTCCCACACTGTACTGTGCGTTCGTCGGGCCAGTTAATGTTATACTTGCAGAAACCAAGGGAATACTCAGAAGTATTATTAGTACACTTATCACAACTCTTTTCATGAATAGACCTATATATTTTGAGTATTTAAACTTTGCTGTGTTTTTCTATGCTT
>JACRKH010000066.1 GCA_016235495.1 Candidatus Woesearchaeota archaeon | reverse complement strand
TCGCAGGCAAAAGTTTTAAATAAAAGATATACATGTAGATACATGGAAGAAATCTATCTCTTTGGTAAAAGAATTCTCCTCATGCATCACGCCTTACGGAGAGCAAAGGAGCGAAAAATAAGTTATCCTGATAGAGTCTTTCAAATATTACATCCAGGAAAGGTAAAAAGATTTAGAAGAAGAGGAATAAAATGGACTAAAATAACAAAGAAAGATTCCATTATAATCATCGGTGAAGACATTGGGGAATATATTATCATCAAAACAATTGAACGAGGAAACTAAAATGAGATGCCCATTTTGTAAAAAAGGGAATATGGAAACAATCCAAGCTTCATTTAAAGAAGATAATATTAATTACGAAGCATTCCGTTGCTCAGTATGTAGAGAAGAAATTGTTGATATGGAACAACTGCATCAACTTGCAAAAGAGTATAAAAAACTAAGAAAAGCAAAACAAACTGGCTTCGCGAAATGGGGAAATAGTATTGCTATACGAATCCCAGATGAAATGGTAAAAGAATTAAAAATAAAACCAGGAACAAAGGCGCAGATTACAAGAGAAAAAGGGATATTAAAGATAACTCCAGCCTAATTACTTCCTCACCACAATTTCAATAACATCCCTATTCTTCAGTACATGCTCCTTCCCTACAGTTCTCTTCGTGCGCACATCAATAGCACGAATAAAATTATTCCCAATATCTGTATGCAGTCTAAATGCAAAATCTAATGCAGTGCTTCCGCCTTTCAATAAAAAACAATCTGGAAGAACATTCCCCTCCTTATCTTCCAGCTTATTCACACCGCCAGGGAAAATAACAATATATTTTAAGACATCAAACACCACTGCATCTAATGCTTTTTGTACACCAGTACTTCCAAACTTCTCAAAAATATTTTTCTGAATAAAACCTAAAGCATTTTTCTGCGCATCATTGAGTTTTTCTATTTCCTTAAAATCAGTATTGCCAGGCACATAAGAAATGAGCCCTTTCTTTGCAGCGCCCTTCAATGCAAGTTCAGACTCTGCTGAGCAGGGAATAATCACTCTATCGGGAAACTGTGCATGCAGTCTCGCAAGATTCCCTGTAGCACCAGCAATATCTGCTTTATTCGCAGCAATAATCATAGGCTTGGTCAGTGTTCGCAAAGTAGAAGCAAGCCTTCGCAAATCTCCTGCACTCCACTGTTCTATAGCCTCAGGCAGCGCAAGACTGCGCAAAGCCTCATTGGCAATATCCTCAGTCACCCGCAGACCGGACATTTGCTTTGCAATGGCCTTCTCCAGTTTCGCATGCTCCTGCTTCACTTGTCGTGCAAACCTATCCCAGCCTTTATTCAATATACGAAGATACCATAAATCCAATTCTTCATCGAGAAATAAAACATCCTTAATAGGATCATAACTCCCCGCAGAAACAGCCTCTCCTTTCTCATTGGTGGAACCGGACAAATCTATCACATGAATCAATGCATCAGCTTGATTGAGATCATCCAAAAAAGCATTGCCCATTCCTGCACCTTCACTTGCTCCAGGGACTAATCCTGCAACATCAAGCAAATCTACAGGAACAAATCGTTTATGTTCTAAACAGTATCCAAGACGAGGATTGCATTGGGTATCAAAATCTTTATCTGCACAGTCAACACGAACATAGCCTACAGCATGGTTCGGCTTAATAGTAGTAAAAGGATAGTTAGCTATCTCAACCTCAGCCAATGTAATCGCCTTGAAAAATGTTGATTTTCCAGTGCTAGGCTTGCCGACAACTCCAATTAACATAAGAAAAATGTGTTTTTCTAAGCTTTATATACTTAACCATAACCTATTTAAATAATCAAAAAAGCTTTTTCTTTGGCCCCGTAGCTTAGCCTGGCTGGAGCGCCGGTCTTATATGACTACCATTCACTTTGAATGATAGCTGAGGTCAGCCGGAGGTCGCGAGTTCAAATCTCACCGGGGCCACTTTTTACTATGGAAACCTACATCAAAGACTTTCTCGAGAAAAATAAAATTCTATATACACTGTACACCCACCCAGCAGTGTTCACCTGTGAAGAAGCAGACATCCATTGCAAACATGTACCAGGAATTCCTGGAAAGAATCTCTTTTTGAAAGAAGAAAAAGGAAAGCAATATTTCCTAGTCATCCTTCCCGCACACAAGAAACTTAATATGAATACACTTGCAACTATCCTTCAGGTAAATAAAGTTAAATTTGCAAACGAAACAGAACTGAAAGATATCTTGGAATTAACACCAGGTTCTGTATCCATTCTCGGCTTAATAAATGACAAAGAAAAAAAAGTACAACTTATTATTGATCAAGAACTCTGGAATGCTGAAACAGTAAATTTTCATCCAAATATCAATACAGAATCACTTACATTTGATAAGAAAACTTTTCATAAGCTAACAGAAATTCTTTGTAGAGAATATAGAATAAAAAACCTCCAATAAATTTATCTCCTCTTCGTCGCCTCAATATACTCTTTAAACTTAATCTCAGGCTTTTCCCGCAATCGCAGCGCAATAAGACTGATCAAGAACAGCAGCAGGGCAACCAAGATAATGCCCACAATGTACACACCTATTCCAGAACTTTCCTGCTTTGTCGGCAAAGAGCTATAGCTCACACTAAAGTTCAAAGGCTTGCTCTCGCTCTGAGCACTCTTCTCAGCAGCAACAATAATATCCACGGGCAGAGCAGCAGAATAATCTGCATTGGAAAGCACAATAGTCCCGCTGTAAGTCCCAGCAGAAATATTCCTCTCAGCATTTAACACCAAACCAAGAACACTGATATTTCCTCCCTCTAAAACAGCAAGAGAACTCCTATTCAATTCCACAATAGAAGCAAGATTCCCAGTAAGGCTATACGATAAATTCAATAATGCGGCATCCAAAGTATTCTGCACATGCACTTCTCCATTCTTGCTTTGATTCGGAGCAAGCGTCTCGCTAATCCCAGAAGCTAAAAACACCAATGCAGGAAGCTGTAAAACACTTTCATTTGAAGGAACAGAAACATTTTCAGGAATCGAAGCAACACCTTCACTCTGTGGATAAATCACACGCACAGAATAATTTCTCTCCCCATAAGTCAAAAGCAAAACAGAATCAGCATGAATTTTGGTATAAGCATAATCCATATACAAATCTTTTGCACTGGAAACATCCAAAGAACTTTTTCGAGGAACCACAGCAGCATCTGAAGAAGAAATCAAAACCGTGCCAGAACCAACAGCAGGAGTGAGAGTAATTTTAAAATTGGTCGCACTCGGATCCAGCACAACCAAAGCAGGTCTCACACGGAACGCAGGACTCTCTTGCACAACAGTAAAAGCCACAGACTCTTCACCAGCAATGAGAGTATAAGTCCCATTCGCCAAAGAACCATCCAAATCAAAATAAAGCAAAGTCTCGCCGGAGCGATATGCATTCAGCAGAGGACTGATAACCACTTTTTGAGAATTATTGTCTAACAAAGAAATCTGAGAGCTAACAAAGGAGCCATTCGTATATGCCTGCACAGTTTCCCCAGCACGATATACATCATGTGCAAGCTCTAAAGCAGAAACAGAACCCATCAATAAAAAAGACAAGCATAACAAAATAAATATTCGAGAAAACATACTAAAAAGAAGTCCGAGGCTTTTGCTGCTGTATCCTACTCGTGAAAGGTTGGTAGGATTGTGTTGAGCCAAAACCTGTTTGTGGTCCCCTTCCTCCACCTTTTTTAAACTTGGAAAGCAAACTGTCAAGATAGCCTTTCTTGTACGCAAAATAGCCGCCTGCTCCCAAACCAATGATGAGCAATAAGAAAATAATCCAGAACACTGCACTACTGCCGCCAGAACTTGTTGTTTTTGTCGTTGTCGTACTCGTAGTTCCAGTACTACTGCTCCCGCCGCAATCACTTGCACAGCTCGTTGAAGACTCTGTTGAATCGCAAACCTTATCCCCGCACTTGCAATCAGAAGGGCAGTTTACTGCAGTCTCATCCCAAGTAGGATACTCACATTTCCCATCACTATTGCAATCACTCTTGATACAAGTACTATCCAAACAGACCTGAGCAGAATCACAATCAGCATCACTGCTGCATCCAGCACCGCTGACAACCTTCACACAGCTCCCAGCAACGCAAGTATAACCATCTCCATAAAGGACAACACAATCTGGATTTGTATCACACTCTGCAGCTAAAACAGGACCGCCAGTCGGAGGAACCACAGCTTCATCATTAAAAGCAGCAAACAAAACCATTGCAGTGGTAGAAACACTGCCAGCCCAATCACCAGTAGCAGCCTGTTCCACACGCAGGTAAGACTTTGCATTGTCCACATTCTGAGAATAAGTTCCCCCATCCTTCAAAGCAAGAACAGCAAGAGCTGTCGTATAAGGATCCCTGTTAAAACTGCCATCACTCTTCTGCAGTTTAACTAAATCAGCAAGATAGGAGCTATCCTTTGTTGCGAGATAAATCAAGGCAACACTCTTCGCATCACTAGAATCATAATGTTCTTTCAAATACACATTGGTATTAATAGTGCTTTGTAATTTACTCAACGCCCAGTCTGCATACAAAGTGCTTTCCTTATCACAGGAAGCGCCTGCATTCTTTCCAAAGCAGCCATTATTTATCTGAAATTGTGCTTGAGCAACATTCTCATTGCCCAGCAAATAGTATGTAGAAGCAGACTTGTACACAGTCGTCAGAACAACACTTCCCTCAAGACTGCCGCAGTCAATATCCAAACTCATTCCAGGATTTGCAGAGAGCAGCCCAGCTTGTAAACACTTATCTAAATCTAAAAAGTGTGTATTCCCACAGCCGGTAAATACACCATTATCTACAGCAATAGATATATCCTTCTGTGTTCCTTCTAATTGATAAGAAACCATGCAGGTTCCAGTCGAAGAACTCACCACTTCGAGATTCCAAGTTCCTGTGACATCAGCCTTGGATAACGCACTTCCATACCAAGTCTGAAGAGAATCAAAATTCTTATCATCCTGCAATTGGCTCAATGCCAGCACTGCAAAAGAAGTCGCACCAGTGCTGCAGGAAGCACTCGGATAACAAAAAGTAGAAGATAATTGCGTGTCAAGCCATGTTCTGGACTTTGTCACATCATAGCCAGTGCTATCAAGAGCCATCACCGCTAAGGCCGTCTGGGAAACATCAGAGCCAAAGGATCCATCGCTTCCTGCTTGATGAGAAAGCCAGTCAAATCCCTTTTGCGCAGAAAAGTTTGCAACAGCACTTACAGAGAAAGACATAAGAATCACCAATCCAAGAATCAACAATGTTCCAACAAACAATCTTTTCATACACAACCTCTCTTACTTGCTTTAAGTGGAATTATTTTATAAAGCTTTCTGTAAACCAAAAGCCCTATAAAAACAAGGGATATCCAAGAGCTATGGAACTTTTTGCAAAAGGCAAGCGTGCATTCATTTACAAAGAAAAAAACAATATCATCAAAGTAGAACGACCAGATGCAACTGCAGTCAACAGAATACACAACGAAGCAGAGTGGCTGACAATTCTAAACAAATATCATATTGGTCCAAAAATAATCAAACTGGAGCACAACAAACTTTCTATGGAATACATTCCAGGCCCAAACCTTGAAGAGTATCTCAGCAAAGCAACAAAAAAAGAAAAAATACGCATGCTCACACAGCTCCTCGACCAAGCAAGAACATTAGATGTCTTGCATGTAAACAAAATGGAAATGCATCGAGTGACCAAGAATGCAATTGTAAAAAAGAAGAAACTCATACTCCTAGACTTTGAACGCTGCAAACGCTCTCCCTCTCCAAAGAATGTCACGCAGGCCTGCCAGTTCATCAACAAATATCTCCCTCTCCCCCAGCTTCTCGCAAAAGCAAAGGCATATAAACAAACTTTCTCCGAAAAAGACTATAAAGTACTACGAAAATGCTTGACCAACACTTTATGACTGATACAGAACTTTTGAAGGAAATTACAAAAGTTGCAGACCTGAATAAAACAGATACAGTTCTGGAGATTGGCGCAGGAACAGGCAATCTTACTTTCTATATTCAAAAAATAGCCAAAGAAGTCACAGTCATTGAAAAAGATAAAAAACTCATAGAAATACTCTCAGAAGAATTCTCACATGCAAAAAATCTTACGATCATCAATGCAGATGCAGTTGCTGCAGAGTTTCCAAAATTCAACAAATGTGTCTCAAATCTTCCCTACACCATTTGTGAACCTCTTATGTGGAAGTTCACCCGATACAAATTCGAGCGCTTAGTCTTCGTGCTGCCAAAAGGCTTTGCAGAACTCTTGCTTGGAAAAAAACCTTCACGCTTAAAATTACTCGTAGATGCATTTTATGAAGTGGAATATATACAGGATGTTCTTCCATCTTCTTTTGAACCACAGCCTAAAGTCATGTCTGCATTAATCAGAATAACACCAAAGAAAGAAGGAAACTTTTTCCTAAGGGAATTCTTCGCACAATATGATAAAAAAACAAAGAATGCACTTCGTGAGATACTCATGAAAGCAGGCCTAAGCAAATCCGAAGCAAAAGAACAAATACTATTAAAAATAAAACCTTCTCTATTAGAAAAGAATATAGTCATACTCTCCCTAGAAGAAATCAAAGAAGTTATAAAGGGATTTACGGGCAAGGAGAAACAGAGCCTTTAAATGATTTTCTTTCATACAAGTTCACAATACATATAAAGTTAGAAACCATACATAAAGTATGAGGCCAAAATACAAAGAAAGGTCTGTAACTGCAGACAATGTATTCTTTGAAGACCCCAGCCCAAAGGAAAAAGTCAGCAACAAAATACAACAGTGATTATGCATGAAGAAAGGAAAAGAAATAGACAAACAAAAGAAGATAGCAAAGGAAAGAATTGCAATCTTATTCCAAAAGGCTGAGGAGACATTTCCAAAGGATGCCGCACGGGCAAATCGCTATGGAGATCTTGCGAGACGTATTGCTATGAAGCTTAATCTGCATCTCAGCAAAGAACAAAAACATAAACTCTGTAAACATTGTTACAGCTTTCTGCAGCAAGGAGTGAATGCAACAACAAGAATCAGAGACAGCAAGATAATCACTTTCTGTAAAACCTGTAAAAAATATTCAAGAATCCCATTAACCAAAAAGACGCTGAAGAAAAGAGTCTGATTTCTTTTTCCCAGTAAGCTCTTGATAAATTTTCAGCCAATCCTTCTTCAAAAAATCTTTCTCTAAAGCAAGAACATGTCCAAAGCCTCTCTTTCGTAATTCTCTGTTCACAATACCCCCAGCATGAGGATGCTTATACAATCGTTGATGTGGACTTTGAAACCCATGCATATAATGCACCAGCTCATGCGCAATGGTTCCATCAATCATTCCCTCTGGAACAAGCTCATGAGCAAAAAGACTATTCACCACAATTTCAGTATTTTTATTTTGAAGCATCTTAATATGCCCAAACTTATTCTTCCACCTTCCTTTAAAACGAATAACAACAGTATTCTTTCGTTCTATATCTGGAAAAAGCAAGCCCCACATATGATCCAAACGCTCTGTCAACCACTGATCATCTCTCATACGAAAGAGAAAGAAACAGAACTTTATAATTATTTCTCTAATAAAGACTCAACTCTTAGAATAAATAAAATAACTATCAAAATCAACAGTCCTTCTCTCTCCAAGATATCTTTCCTGCCATCTCCAAATCTGCTCTTGCATAGTGAAACGAGGCACACGCATTTGCGAAGGAAGAAATGCTGTAAATGGCAGACGTGCCCCTTCGTTTTTTCTCACAAAAGGATTATCTATAATAAGATAGCCATCATCCTTCAACAATGTACAAATATGTTTAACAAATGTATCATTATACGGCCTCAGACTCAAACCAAAAAGACAAACTATATCAAAAGGTTCTGGAGAAGAATACTTTTCAAAAGAAGTACGAGGAGCAAAAGAAATCTGTGGTCTATGCACAATAAAACTAGCTTGCATTTCTTGAATATCTATTCCCACATATTCAAAATCACTAGCATAATTCTCAATCAATGCTCGAGCGAACTTATCATCAAAACATCCGACATCAAGAATTCTTTTTCCTTTCCAAAAAGGAGGATTTTCATCAAGCATCCATGCATGCCTGAAATAATCAATTCCATGCCCATCAAAAACAGGCAAAGCTTTTCCAAAAGAAGGAACATGAGGAAAAGAAAGATGAGAATCCAAAGAAACAAGAGCAAGAATTCTTCTATCAGCATCTGTTTGTTTTACAGGAAAAGGAACAACAACTTGTTCAAGAGAACGCCGAGAATCAAGATGAGATTTTTCAACTAAACGCCAGCTGCCGCCAATCTGCATTTTCTCAAACCCGGCCTCCCCAGCAGCAGCTTCAGGAATATTTTTTACGCTTCCATACTGCTGAACCAGATCGTAGATATCCATGGTAACATCAATCCACTAAGAATTATCCCTTCTTAAACTTCGCAATCTCATCAATAAGATCAACATGCCCCATAAACTGCGCTCTGCAACAATACCTAGTTAAACCCAAATCATCCATGACTTTCTTTGCACTTTCTCCTTGTGCAGTTCTTCTCTTATACTCTTCCCAAAGTTGTGCTATTGGCTTTCCACATGAGTGACATCGAATTGGAATGATCATTTTTTGTTCTACCTGTAAGACTTCTGTCTCTTTGCTCTTGGCTTGGAATCATTAGGCTTGGATGGCTCTGCTCTTCGTACATCAGAAACCAAAAGATGCCTATCATAATCCAAGAACTTCTGTTTGAAAGCTTTTGTTCCATTATGTTGAACTAAAGCCCTTGCGACAACAAGGCGAATAGCATCTGCTTGAGAATGCCATCCTCCACCCTGAACGACAACATGAATATCCACACCCTTTGCTTCATCACCAGCAAGAATCAATGGTTCCATAATCATCATCTGCGCTAACTGAGGAGTATATGCTTCTAAAGCAAGAGAATTAATTCTAATCTTTCCTTTTCCTGCTTTCAATGTTGCCCGAGCAACTGCCCGTTTTCTCTTTCCTGAAACTTGAACTACTTTCATTTTATTTTGCACCTAAGAACTTGGTCACTTCAGCCAAGCTCAAATATTTTGTATTAGGAACTTTAGATATATCTGCAATTTGTAAAGTTTCTATTTTTGTATCAGCAAATCGTGCAGGCAATCCTTTATAAGCTTTTACCCGAGTCAAAGCCTCTCTCCCACGGGTATTTTTGTGAGGCAACATTCTCTTAAGGCTTCGCTTGAATAAATCCTTGGAGCTTTTTTTAATGTATGGCCCTTGAAGTGGCCCGCCCATTTCATTATGTCTTCTGTATTCAGAAAGAATATGCATTCTATTTCCGGTAAGCATAACTTGTTCAACATTGACAACATCAACAGTGTAGCCAAGTAAAGCTTTCTTTGCAACATAACTGCAAAGTCTTCCTAAAATAAGATTCTTTCCATCAATAACAATATGATCAGCATTCATTTGATTAACCTCACTTTCTTACCCTGAGGATTCTCTTTCAAGAGCTCAGCAATACTGATTGCCTTTCCAATTTTTTTTCTTGCAAGTTCAGAAAACTGAAATGCAGCGACAGAAGTCTTGGAAACAAGATGTCCCAGAGATAAAACTTTTCCAGGAACCAAAGCTACCTCACCCTCTCTAACATGGAGAGCAATTTTTGATAAGTTAACAGAAGGCATCTGGCGGGTAGGTCTCTCTAACTCATCTGCGACACGCTTCCACAAAGCAACTTTCTGCCCAGCCTTGCGGAGATCCGCTACCAATTTCCTTGTTTGTAAATTTGTTTTCATATAGGAACCCTAAGACAGAAAAAGTTAGGGTTTAAAAACCTTTCGACAGAAAAAGGGGAATAAAATGGTGCGGGAGAAGGGATTTGAACCCTCGCACTCACTAAGAGACTAGCCCCTCAAGCTTATGCCCAACATTGCCAAAGCAATATTAGTTAGCGCATTTGACCAGGCTCTGCCACCCCCGCAAAAATATATAAAAATAATTTTAACTACTATAAAAATCCTCTGGTTTTAATTCTCCCAAAAGTATTTGCTTCCTCTGTTCCAGTGTAGTACATGGAGGACAAAAACCAAATTATTTCCAAATTTCATATTTTGTGAGATGTTTAGGGTTCTTAGTCCCTACAATTTGAATATATTTCAATACCCCTTGTCCACTTATTTGTATTCTTCTAAATAAGTTATGAGTTTCTAATTTAGGTTTATAATCACAAAGAACTAATGAATGAACACCAAGCTTATTCAAACAAAAATGGACCTCATTTATAAATTCTAAACAAATGCTTCCAACAGCAATTCTAATTTTAATATGCTTTTTTTCAGGATAATTATAATCCCTACCACAAAAAACACCCCCATCAGTATCAAAATATCCCCTAAGAAAAGCTTTGGAGTAAGAGCTATTATCTTTTATCCACTCCGGAATAATCAACTCTTTTTTTACTCCCAAAGGAATACCAAGCTCCAACAATTGAGAACAAATCTCTTTTCTCTCGCTATAAATACCATAAGAAGCCGTATTGCCATTACAAGTGACAAAATTAACTCTACCAATATTCTTATCAAATAAAGGTTTAACATAAGAATCGTAATGTTCTCTATCTTCATTTATATCACCTCTTAACTGAAATCTAAGTCTACCTTTATCTTTCCCAGAAACCCTACGAGTAAGACTACCATCCCCAAAAGAAAGACCGACTATTTCTGCAGTTTTTTCATCAAAAGTAAGCACAAAATAACAAAAGAACAGAAGTTAATAAAGCTCACGGCCAAATGCCGTGTCCAAGCTTACTTTATCTTCTTGATCTCTTCTCCAAGAGCATCAAGATCTTTATGAAGAGCATCAACAAGCCCTTCAACCATTTGAATAGGACTCAACTGCCCCCATGGCTCTATCGTAACAATGAAATCAGTATCACTTCCCTTTACTTCTACTTCACCTTTAGAAGCATCCACACATGCCATGCAAAGAACACATGCTTCAGTATTCTTCACTTTCAATTTTTTATCCTTAGACTCAAAAACACCAGTAGGACAAATTTCTGCAATGGCATCAGCATTCTTCACACCAGCACCAATCTTTATTTGTGGAAACCCTTGATAATACATGAGGCCAGGAGAAAATTTAATATGCTCTTTTCCAGGAGCCAAAATTGCTTGAGCAGTCAACTTTATATGCTGTCCTTCAAGCAGCTTTGCGATAGGAGTTTTCCCATACACAGGAACAACTGCAGGATCTTTAGACTTTATTTGCTCTGCATACACAATACCAGGGCCTTGAACATCTAAAGTGAGATCCAAAGTACAGCGTGCACAGCCAACACCCTTGCATTTACATTCTGCTCGAGCAAAATAAGACTCTGCATCAGTCTTAAGCACAACCAATCCTAACCTATGCGCAAGCATTTCATCATACAATGCAGAAGAATTTTGAACAATCTCCACAGTATCAATAGCCATAGCAAGAACTTTATTGACAATAGTTCTTCTATAAGCATTCAATTCCGCAGCAGTGCTACCTTTAACAACCACTTTGACTTTTGCTTTATCCTGTGAGAGTAATTTTACTTCCATCTTAAACTCTTCTTCCTCGCTTCCCGCCTTTTTTCCTGCATCTATCATGAGGAACAGTGGTGACATCTTCAATATTTCCAATACGCAATCCCATACGGGATAATGCTCGTATAGCTGCCTGACTTCCTGGCCCAGTATTGCTTGGTCCATTATGCCCGCCAGGCGCACGAACGCGAATATGTAAACCATTAATACCCTTATCTTTTGCACCTTCACCAGCAATCTTCGCTGCTGCCATTGCTGCAGTCGGAGAAGACTCCATTCTGTGTGCTTTCACAACCATACCGCCAGAAGCTTTCGCTAAAGTCTCAGCACCAGTCATATCAGTAATGTGAATAATAGTATTATTATAAGAGGAATAAATATGTGCAACTCCCCATTTCATACGTTCTTGTCCAGCTGTTTTTATTGGAGCATTCATTCTGCAACATCCTCCACAATCTCTTCTTTTTCTTCTGCCTGAACTTCTTCTTTAGCAAGAACTTTTTTCTCCTCAGCCTTCATTTTAATTTGTCTCTCAGGATGTTCAGGATCAGACAATGCAGACTTAGGATTAAAAGTAATAGCTGCATCATGTGAAAAAGGAACCAAATAAGAAGGAACATTCATTTTTTGTCCATGCACAAAAATATGACCATGCACAATAAATTGTCTCGCTTGGGAAGAAGAATGCGCCAAACCCTTTCTAAAAACAAGAGTTTGTAGCCTTCTCTCAAGAAGATCTTTCACAGTCAAACTCAAAACATCATCAATTGTCCCCTCCGCAGAAATAAGACTCATACGAGTAAGCTTTTGTAAGAATAATTTTTGCTCCTGCTCAGCCTGTTCTCCTCTTCGAGCAATCAAAGATTTTGCTTGTTGTTTAAAGTGAGCAAGTTTAGAACTCATCTTCCAGAGATCTTTTTTATTGTGAAGACCATACTCTTCAACATAAACTTTTTCTTCCTCTAACCTTGTTCTTTGCCAAGGATGTTGAGGACCACTGTATTTTTTCCTTTGTTTTCTAGGATCTCCCATATCTATTTCTTACCGCCTGTTACTGCTTTCTTTTTCGAAACGCCGACTGCTCTTCCCTTACGGAAGTGTGCTTTCGTTCGTTGCCCTCGTACTGGAAGGCCAGCTGCATGTCTCATTCCTTTGTAGGAACGGACTTTTTGCATTCTCTTTACATCAAAATCTGTTCTAAATTTTAAATCTGTAGTGAGTATATGAATATCTTCACCAGTTTCATAATCTTTTCTTCGGTTAAGCATCCATCCATCAACTTTCTTCATGCTTCTAAGATTCGCTTCCAGCTCTTTCACTTTTGCTTCACCCATTTTACTAATAGGCAGCTCTTCATCAAGATTATATCGTGCACAGATAGCATGAGAAAGATTAACACCAATCCCTTTTATTTTTGTCAAAGCATAACGAACATGATAGTGCCCAGGGATATCAGTGTTCATAATCCTGATGAGTTCTCTTACTTGTTTTGCTTGTTCTCTTTCCATTGCAATAAATGAGGACTAAAAAACCTAGTCTTTAAAAAGCTTTTGTTATCTCACAAAAATTTTATATTTATCCTCTCCGTTAATCTCCATAATTATTCTCTTGACAATAACCTTCAAAGGGTCTGGAATAAGCTTAACTCTCGTTCGAATATCTTCAAAACTTTCAAAGGCTTTTTCCTTTCTCTGCTCAAGGATTTCCCACATATGCTTCTTTCCTATCCCTGGAAGCAGCTCAATTTGGTGCATTCTGGTGCTAATCGGACCTGCCTTGTTAAAAAACTCAATAAACCTTTCAGGCTGCTCTAAAACCAAATTTTTAACGACAATCTCTAATTCTCCTTGAGCAGTCTGTGTTAACTTCTCTCCAGTTATCCTTCCAGCAACATGATGCACTTGATCCCTTTTTCCCTCACCGATATAAACAACCTCATTAGGCTGCAAAGTGACACCTGGTTTAGGAATAAGCTCAAGAAGAGTAAAATTTATTTTACTAATGGCTTGCGCAATAGGCGTTTTTCTATGCATTGGTCGTGTATCAAAGGGATACCCATTTGGCAAAAAGTCTAAGACTACTACATATTCTTCCTTCGCTACTTGTACCATTTTGTGCCTTATTGTGGGATAACATCTAATATTTTTTTCAAATCCTCATCTTTTACAGTCAAAGTCTCTGTTGTCAGCAAAAGCCTCAAGCTGTCCAAATCCTTTGGCATAATATCAACAATTTTGACAATATGCCTATCCTTCAGACGAGGAATATTTAATTCCATTATTTTTTGTGATAATGATTCTGCTTCTTTCACAGAGGCTATAGGAAAACCTTCAAGATAACTAGAGGTCTTCTCCGCCCTAAAAGGCAATTCTCCTTCACCTTTCATAGCCTGAAGCTTTTCCTTCAGCACTGCAAGAGATACAGGTGCCTCTTCCAATACTTCAAATTCACTCATGATTGTTGCCTCTTCAAATGAACAGGATGTACAATGAAAATCTTTTTCATATTTCCATCTTTAATCTGCACTCTATAACAAGTTCCCTGTTTTCCAACAATGATACCAACATCACCTTGGAATCGAGGATGATAAATACCCCCATGATAGGAAGGCTCCATAACCAATGCAACAGTATCATCCACCGAAAAACTCTGCAAATAGTTTCGAATGCTCAGCTTTCCCTTCATACGAACATTCTTCTTAAGCTTAGATCGTGTCTTTCTTCGTAATCCACCAGTTCTCTGTGCCATAGTACTAAAACTCCTATATTCCTGAAATTATTGGCCATTTATAAATCTTTGCGTTTTTTGGCTCTGTAGAAATGTTCCAGATTTGATAGATATAGGCCATATGCTCACTAAACAAACCTCCTAATAATCCCAAAAATTATTTTTATCCTCTGAAAAATATCTCTGCATAGAAATTTTTTTTTACAAAACAACTTCTA
>JACRKH010000010.1 GCA_016235495.1 Candidatus Woesearchaeota archaeon | reverse complement strand
TCTAGAATACCCTCACATTTTGAGTACGACTGCTGAGAAAGTCTCAGCTTAAGAAATTCTTTACGAATGAGCTCTTTTTTCATAAAAGAGAAGAAGGTGATACTTCTCTTTATCTGGTGACATATGTCACCGGACTACACATCTGACAATTATTAGAAATCTTTTTAAGCTATGTAGGATTACTGTAAAGGGTTATGACACGAACTGAATTGGTGGAGTTGGATTTGAAGGATAGAAAAAAAGCTTTGGAATTATTAGGATATTCAATAAGTACTGATGGGTTTGTTTTGGATGAGAATTTTAAAGAGGTGATTTGTAAATATACAAAGGAGAAAGTTCATATAAAATATGCTGCAATTTTACCTGGCTCGCTGTTGATTATTAATGCAACCCCTTTGAGTATGGCAAACTATTTTTTGGATTATCCTGAAGATGAACAATGAGTCAGATTTGAGCCAAGAATTTGGAAAATTTTCTTATGGTTTTTTTAGTGCATTTTTATCTGAAAAAGGAGAACAAGTAAAAAATTTCTTTTCAGAGAATAAAGTTGGCTTTTTACCTCCTGGTTGTACTTATTCTGACATTCGTAAAGCCCAAACAAGCCAATCATTCAAACAATTAAGATATCTTATCGGAAATCATGATACGTTACCTATTGTAAGTATTGGTCTTTGGATGAACTCTCTCCCAGAGTTAGAACAAAAGACTATTGCTGAACAAACAAGAAATTCTGTATATAAGGAAAATAAAAAGAAGGGAGTGAGTATTCTTAATATGGCTTCAACGGGTTTTATGGAAGGCTTTATTAAATTTTTAACAAATTATAATCTGAAGAAAAATTTGTCTAAAGAGGAATTAATAGATATTTATGAAGAAGCTCTTGAAGACTGGGAGCATATTACTTATTTTGTTCAAAAGAGTGAATTAATTGATATTGTTGTTCAAGCTATTCAATTGAAAATAGCACGGCAAATGTCATTTATTTATGTGTTCGCGTCTTATGGGGCAATACCAGTCACGAATATGGCCATTACGAAAATAGAATCCCAAGGATTATTAAAACAATTTAAGTATGAATCACATAGGGAAAAACTGGGTTCAATAGACTCTAAGATAGTTTGGATTTTTGAAAAAATTTAGTTTTTGTGCAAAAGTAAATTAAAGTATAATACTGGAGTTCTAAGAAGTTTTATAAGTCTTTGTTGCTTCTTTTTTATTATGTCTAAGAATAAATTTATTGCGTTTGGAAATGTTTTTGATGAGAGTGTTCATCGAGCTTTGTTTAAGCTTTCTAGTCAAGGATATTTTGAAGAAATGGCAAGTCCTATTTCTATTGGGAAAGAAAGCAATGTTTTTACTGTGACTTCTCATGCTGGTCCTCGATGTGTAAAAATTTATAGGACTTCTGCGAACTTTAAAAAAATGTATGATTATATGAAAGCTGATCCACGATATGCAGGCATCAAAGGGACAAAGCTTTCTGTGATTTATGCATGGGCGAAAAAAGAGTTTCGAAATCTTCATAGAGCAAAGGAAAAAGGTGTTTCTGCTCCTCTCCCTTATGCTGTGTACAAGAATGTTTTGATTATGGAATATTTTGATGCTCCCTTGCTCCTGAATAAGGCTCCAAAGAAGCCAAAAGAGTTCTACGAAAGGCTTATAAGTGAGATTATAAAGCTTTTTCAGGCAGGGTTGGTTCACTCGGATATATCTGAGTATAATATCCTTAATGATAAAGAGAAGCCGATCTTGATTGACTTTTCCCATGCATTAGATTTAAGGTATCCCAATGTGCAGCGACTGCTGATGAGGGATGTTCATAATGTTGTGGTGTATTTCAATAAGTTTGGCTTAGGTCTTGATGAAAAGAAGGAGTTTGAACGTATATGGATTCACAAGAAATGAAAGTACCAGGGGAGCGAATAGCAGTTCTCATTGGAAAGAATGGAGAAACAAAGAAGCGTATAGAAAGTAAAATGCATATTCATTTAGAAATTAATTCTGAAGAAGGTGATGTTGTTATTCAAGGTGAGGATAGTGTTGCTGTTTTTGAAACTGTGCCTGTGATTAAAGCAATTGCCCGCGGATTTAACCCAGAAATTGCTGAACTTTTGTTCAATGAAGAATATGCTTTTGAACTTATTACTATTTCTGATTTTAGCGGGAAGTCGCAAAAGAAAATGCTTCGTTTGAGAGGAAGAGTTATTGGCCAGGATGGAAAGGCAAGAAAAATGATTGAGACTATGACAGAGACTTATATTTCTGTGTATGGGAAAACTATTGGAATTATTGGAAAGATTGAACATGTTGCTATGTCTCGACAAGCTGTGGAAATGCTTTTAGAGGGTGCGCCGCATGGAAATGTGTACAAGTGGCTTGAGGATAAGAAAAGAGAAGTTCTTAGGCGAGAATTTGCAGACAAAGTTCCTTTATAGATAAAATATATAAAAGGGTGTTTGTTCTTAGGTGTATGATTCTTGAAGAGGTGAAAGATAAAAAAGAGTATCGCGGATTAAGCGATGCTTTTGTTTCTCGTGTTGTTCATCTTTATGATGGGAAATATAATATTTATGTTGAGAAAGAAAAAAAGAAATTGATTAAAGAGGTGCGTGCAAAATTACGAGAATTGTATGGAGCTTTTCGTTTGCCAGGTTATCAGAAGAAAGAAAAAATCTTAGTGCAGATGAAAAGCTGGGATGATAAAGAAACTGCTGAGAGAATTCTTTCTTTACATATGTCTACCCTCGAGAGAATGCATTCTTATCAAAAACTGTATGCTCGTTTGCAACAGGAAATTCCTTTTAAGACTGTGTTAGATATTGGCTGCGGGCTGAATGTTTTTTCTCTCCCTTGGATGGGAAGAGTGGATTATTATGGGATTGATGTCAATAAAGATGAAGTTGATTTTTGCAATGTTTATTTGAAAAAGTTTGAGCTCACGGGCGGCGTACGCTGGGGGGATGTTTTGAGTCTTGATACTGTTGTGAAAACTGATGTGTGTTTTTTGTTTAAAGTGCTTGAAGGGTTTGAAGCTCTCGAGAGAGGGAGTACAGAGAAGCTCTTGAAGAAGATTACGAGCCCCTATATTGTTGCAAGTTTTGCCACGCGTAGTCTTGGCGGGGGAAAGGCTATCTCTGCTCGGAGGTTGAAGTGGTTTGAAGCGCTGGTGCCTGCTGCGGAAAAATTCAGTCTGGGCGGGGAAGTGTATTATATTATTAAGAGAAATGTGTAG
>JACRKH010000012.1 GCA_016235495.1 Candidatus Woesearchaeota archaeon | reverse complement strand
ATTACAATTTGCCCTTTTGAACTTACTTTTATTGTTTCTATCATAGTAAGGCTGGTAAGAATAGGCTTACTTATAAAACTTTGTGTTTTTTGGTTCATACTCTCTTTTTGGATTATTTGTTTTATAAAGTTTTAGTGAGAAAAACCGAAGAATTTTCAGCTTTGGACAAGGCATACACCCACAGGGCTTATATAGGATATTTTCTTTTTTATTTTTTATGAAGCTGGATTGCACGCACTGTCATGGGAAGTATTATACACAGCCAATGAGCTGCGGGCATAGTTTCTGTCCTATTTACACAAAATTACCACAATTACAAACTGTGCGTTTAGATAAAGAAAATTTTCAGGGAACTGCTCCTACAGTTTTTGTTGGCCGTTATGGCTATCCACAGGTGAATGTAGGAATTCTTGCGCCCCCTGACAAAATTGAGAAAGAAGCTGAACTCTATGATGCCCCAAAGGAATGGAGCAAGAGAGGATTTCAGATTCCTGATGTTTTAGGTTTTCGTTCTGTGCTGATCCATTCTCGTATGCAGGCTCCTGTGAGGATGGCAAAGAAATATGTAGAAATTTCTCAGGAAGTTGCATTATCTTCTAGTCCTGTGGATGTGGAGTTTTTTTTGCATAAAAAGCCTGTGTATCAGATGAGTACATCAGATGTGGAGACAGTGATGGGTGCGAAGGCTGAGCTGAAGAAAGCAGTGTTGGCAAGCAGTCCTCATATTGATGCTCAGGTGGAAAAGGTTGTTGATGATGATTTGAAGGCTGTTGAATCTTTATCTTTGTTATATAAGAAGGGATTTGATGAGAATTTCTTAACGCGTATTCTTTCTGTGGGAACTTTGGGATTGAAGAAGCAGAGGAAGTTAGTGCCGACACGATGGGCGATTACTAGTGTTGATGATACTTTAGGGAAGAATATGATTGATGAAATTAAAGAATATAAACAAATGGACTACCAAGTTTTTTTTGGTGGCTATATGGGAAATTATTTTATGGTGCTCTGTTTTCCTTATGTGTGGAGTTATGAATTATTTGAGATGTATATGCCTTCTACTTTGTTGAATGCAGAAAAAGAAGTGAAGTTTAGCACTGATCATGAGTTTTATGATGGAAGAAAAACTTATGCTGAAAACTGTGTTGGGGGTTATTATGCTTCTCGACTGTCTGTTTTGGAGAAATTACACTCTTTGAAGAAACAAGGAGCTGTTGTTGTTTTGCGTTTTATTACTGAGGAATATACGACTCCATTAGGTGTCTGGGTACCGAGACAAGCTTCTCGGGGTGCGGTACAGCATGGAAGAGAGTTTTCTTCTCAAATTGAAATGCTGGAGTATGTGAAGAATTTTGTTTTAGAAAGATTTCATTATGATATTGATAAGATTTTGAAGGAAAGTAAAGTACTGACTTTGATTAAAACACAGAAGCGTTTGTTTGATTTTATTTGATTCATAAGCAAGCCCTAAAAAATATTATTCTCTTTTTGTAGATTTAATATCATAGAAATCTTAAAAGGTTTAAAGGGGGCAGCTTTTGGCTGCCACCAGTAAACACAGGGAGGGATTGCCTTAATGAACTACTCTTTAGGGGTAGTATCTTATTTATAAAGTTTTTGTTTTTGTAGTTACTTTAAAGGGGTATAGCTGGTCTAGGCTTTTAAGGTTTATATTCTTCTGGAGAAATTCTTTTTACATAATACATTCGATAGCTTCCATCAAGAGTTTTAATCACGCTTGGTGCTTCTCCGTCCCTGAGAACTACTCCTTCATCTTGCCAATGCTGGCCATCAGTAGATGTGGAAAGGATGATGTCTGTTTCTGTGCCTGCGGATCTATGCACATAACTATAGATTTTATCATTGATAACTATGCTGTCACCAACACCTCCTACTGGGTTTATTATGTTTCCATTGTTAAGCATCTGGAATGTTTTTCCATCAGCTGCTGTTGCTGCTTCCATTCCCTGCCCTTGTGAAAGATAAAGGTAATATATTTCTTTATAAAAAACGATGTCTGGGTCTGTTATTGCTTCTTTGGCAATTACTTCTCCTTCTCTTTTCCAGTGTATTGCATCCTGTGAGCTATATTCCACAATGCTGTGTTTTCCTGCAAGTGATGCAGGATCTTGCTGAAGCGTTTTTTCTCCAGGTTCATAGACATAGAGGTGTATGCGACCATCTTTCACAAGAACTGTAGGGTCTACTCCAAGATTTTGACTTCCCTTTAGTTTATAGGTATATGGAGTAAATGTTTTTCCATCACTTGAACTCTGCATGATACATGGGGACATCACTACCAAATAATATTTGTTGTTGAATACGAAGGCTTCTGGAACGGATCCTTGTGTGACAAATCCTTCTTCAGTCCAGTGAATTCCATCAGATGAAATTGCAGTATAGACCACATGAATTTTTCCTTCTATTATAGGTGGATATAATTGTTTTGGACATTCAAAAGAGAAATATTCTTTTTCATTATTGTTGCTTGGAGGATTTGATTCTGAAATTGTAGCATTGCTGTTTGAAGTATTTATTTCTAAAGTTGTAGAATTTTTCTCTGGAATTGCAGAACAGGCCGTTATAAAGATTAAAATGAAGATAAACAGGAATAATTCTTTTTTCATAAGAATACTAAGTTTTTTTTCTTAATAAACTTATTTATACTAATCTGATAGAATCTAAATTTCTGGGTACAGAGGTTTCCACGTGCAGGAGTTTGTGTGCAGTAGAAGCAAGGTCTAAACATTTTGAGCTTTCTCCATGCTGTGTAATTACTCGCTTTGGTTTTGGCTCTAGGTTTCTTAGGAATGCTAATAATTGCGGGCGAGAACTGTGGCCAGAAAAGCCTTTGATAGCATAGATTTCACAACGCACTTTGGTCACTTCACTTCTGTTTTCTCCAGATGCAAAAGCAATTTCTTTTTCTCCATTTTGAATTCTTCTTCCCAAGGAACCTTCAGCTTGGTAAGAAGTGAGAATGACTGAGTGTTTTGGATTTTCTGCAAGCACTTTAAAATATTCTACTGAGGCTCCTCCTGTCAACATACCAGAGGTTGCAATAATAATTCCAGGCTCTCCTGATTCCATAACTTGATGCATTTCTTTTTGTGAGCCAATTCTTTTGAAGATTTCAGAAGTAAATGGATTTTGACTTTCGTAGAAGATTTGTTTTCGCATTGCTGCGTTGAAGAATTCTGGGTATGCAGTGTGAATAGCAGTCACATCCCAGACCATTCCCTGGACATAAATTGGACATTGAGGAATGGTTCCTTCTCTGAATGCACGCTCTACCATGATCATAATTTCTTGCGACCTTCCTACTCCCAATACTGGAAGGAGAATTTTCCCTCCTCTTTCAATTGTTTTTTTGATGATATCCATTAATGCAGCTTCAGATTCTTCTCTTGGCGGGAGAACATCATCTTTGCTCCCATAGGTGCTTTCAATGATGACTGTCTCTAATCTTGGAAATTTGGTTATTGCTTTTGCAAGCAGATTAGAATTGTCGTATAACATATCTCCTGTGTAGAGCATGTTGTGCAGACCATTTCCTATGTGTAAATGTGACATTGCTGAGCCGAGAATGTGGCCAGCATTGTAAAAAGTTAATCGTATATCTGGAGTGATGTCTGTGACTTCTTCATAGCCTATGCAAATGGTTTGCTTTACCATCTGTTTGACATCACCAATATCAAATGGTGTCTTTCGTACATCTTTGAAGCCTATAGAAATGAAATCTAAAGCAAGGAGAGACATAATATCTCTTGTTGGCTCTGTACAATAAATCGGGCCTTGATAGCCATATTTTACGAGGAGAGGAACCATGGCACTGTTATGGACGAGAACTCCTTGTGCTATAAAATTTCTTGTTGGTTCTACTTCGATATCAACAAGGTAAGGATATGGATTCTCTTTTTTTGTTATTGTTGTAATTTTTTGCCAGCAGATAGGCATTTTCATAAGCTTTTTTATTTTTTGAATGCTTGTTTTTGTATCTATGAGAGCTTTCTGAATATTTTCAGTTAATTTTTTATCAATCTGAGTGTATAAGTCATCTTTTAGGGCTGTATTTATTCTTTCTCTGACTTGAATTTGCAGGACATTACATTGTGTACTTTTGCTTAACTCTTGTAAAGTCATGGATAGTGCAATTCTTTTTATTCTCATTTCCATGTTTTGTACTTTTTCTAATTCTTTTACTCGTTTTGCAAGAATCTTTAGAAGAGTTTGCACTGTTTTTCGTTCAGGGTATCCTTGTGCTCTTCTTTTCCAATCAACAATACTTGATGGAAGTTTATTTACATTTATGCTTCCTTTTGCTTTTCCTTGTATTCCCGCTTTATTAAAGATGTTATTTAGCTCTTGTGATGATATTGGCAATACTTCTTGTATTGTACTGAGCTCTTTTGGCTTTTTATTTATTAATTCTTTTAATTTTGCTGCTTTTTTAGGGTGGCTAAATCCTATATGCTCTTCGTACTTTTTTAATCCTCTTAGAGAAGATATACAGATTCTTTTCCATTTTAGATCTAGAGTTGCAGGAATTCCTATGCTCGATAACATAAATTGCAGGGACTCTAACATTTCTATACTTGATGAAGCAATTACAATGTTTTGATTAACTGAACCTTCCGCATCACCTAGGCCTCTAATGAATTTTTCCATAATTTTTTGGGAGCTGAAGGTTATTTTTTGAGGGATTAATTTTTCTTTACTCTTGTAAAATGTACTCTCAAAATTTGTATGAATAAATCTTTTTATTCCAGCATTATTGATTTCTATGATGAAAGCATTTTTGGTTTTATCTGGATGATGGCGTATAATTGAAGTATGATTAAATACTTTTCTGACTAAGACTTTGTATTCTTCTAGGCAAGATATATCTTTATCTGTTGCACGAATAGAGTAGTTTGAACTAGCATGTCCATCTCCTGTAAGGTATCCTACAATTTGTGCGAGTTCTGGAGTAAGTTCTTCAGGAAAATTTGTTTCTTGTATGTTGTTTTCTTCAAAAAATTTCTGTGTATCTATTCCATATATATGTAATAATTTGTGCATATGCTCTTTAGAACAGTAGTTATATTTTCTTTCTAGATCACCGACAAAGTTCACACCCATCCCTGCATAGAGGCTTGCTTTTATTTGTGTTAATCCTTGTGATTCTCGTATCTCTTGCAGTTGTTTTTTTGCTTCAATGGGCAGGTGAACTCTTTCTTTATATGCAATTGAGCCTAAGGAAAGACTTTTTATTTGAGGAAGAATCTCCATTGCTGCTGGTATGATTGTTCCAGGAGTGAGTTCACTTGCTCGTAGCTCTTTTATTTCTAGATTGTCTACCGTAAAGAATTTATGGTTATGTGATGCTTCAATAGTAAAATAAGGTGTTCTAATTTGGTATATTTCTTGGTGTGCTTTTGTTTGAATCTTGCCTGTACATTTGCCTATAGTTTTTTTTCCTGTTTTGAAGTCTATACTTATGAGCTCATCTCCTTCTTGTATATCATCAATTGGTTTTATACTGCCATTTTTTAATAGGATTGGTGTTTGTGGAGGTAAACAATGATCTAAGTGTGCGTGCGAAATAATCACTGCATCAATCTCTGAAATCTTGAATTCTGGTGCATCAAAGTGAGGGTAGGCAAATTCTTCTGATGCTGCAGGGTTTATTCCGCAGTCTAAAATTATTCTTGATTCCTGTGTCTGCAGAAGGAAACAAGATCTTCCGACTTGTCTTCCTGCGCCGAGCACAGTGATACGGACCCATTCATCTTTTTTTCCGCGAACCCAGCCATTGTAAATTCTTTTTCCTACTTCATTGAGGAATTTTCTTCTGTAATCATTGTTTTCATAGAGTACAGCACGAATATTTTCAATCATTTTTGATCTTATTAATGGTGTTCTTCTGATGAGCGGCACCCAGAGTGTTTTTTCTTTGATTTCTTTGAGAATGTCTCCAGATTTTCCTATTGCTGTTCCTGGTTTTTCTGTTTCAATAATGACTGTGCTTCTGGGGGCATCAAAGATGATGTTGTCTGCTTTTGCATCCTCAGGAAGAGTTTCTTTTATTATTTTTTCTGCCTTTTCCATGTCTAAGGATATAGATGGATCTGGGCGAAGTTCTATTCTCTTCTTGAATTCTCCC
Organism: Candidatus Woesearchaeota archaeon; assembly: GCA_016235495.1. Lineage (GTDB taxonomy): Archaea > Nanobdellota > Nanobdellia > SCGC-AAA011-G17 > GW2011-AR17 > JAGVZZ01. Next base: position 2,380 of record JACRKH010000012.1, on the reverse strand, counting down.
ACTAATTTTCTGATTTCCCCTTTATTATCGAAGAAGAACTCTTTGTTTTTTGTATAGAGAATAAGGTTTGCACCTTCAAAAGCAGAGAGTGATATCTCTGCATCTTTTGGCAACTTTGTTACGATCTCTGCTAATATGTCTACCATTTTTACTTATTTCTGATAATGAGAAAATTTATTTTACTACAGATTTAACTTCTTTCTCAACAATATATTTTACTCCATCTTGGTTGATAAGTATGACATCAATCCCATTTCCTGTTGCAGAGTCTCTGCTCATTGCTGCTGTCAACGCTTTTACTGCAACTTCTTTTCCTTCTTCAACAGATAAATCTTTTCTGTAGAGTGTTTCTAGGACTCCCATTGCTACTGCACTTCCGGAACCATCAGATGCGTAGTCATCTATGTCCATGATGCTTCCATCGAAGGAAATTTCATAGAGGCTGTAGCCTGATTTGTCCCAGCCACCGAACAAGAATCCTACAATTCCAGGTATCATGCTGGGTCTTCTAATGTTTGAGTATGCAAGATTTGCAAGAAGGTTTGCAGCTTCTTTTGTAGAAGGTTCTTTTCCTTTTCGCATTTTTAAGAGCATAATTTGTGATTTGATTATCTTTGTGAAGAGCTGGATGTCACTGACGAGGCCTGCTGTGGTTATTGCCATATGATCACTGACTGGAAGAACTTTTGTGGTGTTCTTATTTGCAATGAGATAGCCTGCAGTTGCTCGTCTATCTGCGGCCATGATAATGCCGTCCTTGCATATCATTCCTAATGTTGTTGTTCCATGCTTTGGGTGTGCTTCCATTTTTTTAGTACCTCTTTAAACGCCACAGAATTTCTCTTCTTCTGTTGGTAATATTTGAAGGGTTTATATAGTTTGTGGTTGGGTATACCTTTCTTTAGTCTAGGATACTTTCTTTTACTCTTGCTTTGATGTATTCTGATTTTATTATTTCTTTGAGGAGTTTATTTGGATCTGTATGTGTTCTGGGAAGTTCGATGTAGATTCTGTTTGCTTCTTTCTTTATTATTTTTCCTTTCCATTTTTGCTTGAATTGCTTTAGACCTTGTTTCTGTGTGCTTGGAGGACCGTAATGTTTTATCTTTTCTGATAGTTTTTCATTATTTATAATGAAATAAAAGAGGGCATTCTCATTTTCTTTCCAATGCCAACCAGCTTCTTTTACAAGGAAATCATTTTTTTCCAGCTGCTGCTGTACATATTCAAAACACTGAAGAATTTTTGCTCCTACAACATCCCTTTTTCCTTCTTGGGGAAGGATTTGTATGGTGAGGATATTCCCTTTTTTCTTTTTTAATTCTTCTATAAAATCTTTTGCTATGAAAAATTCTGGACTGGAATGTTTAAGGTATGCTTTTGCTGCTTCTATGAAAAGTTTATATTTTTCTTTTGAAATAACTGCAGTCACATTTCTTGTTGCTTGTACTGGATCTACCAGGATGATTGGGGAAAGCATTTTTGCTTCATTCAATTGAATTTTTGTTTTGTGATGTTTTGCAGTATCGATGCTTACTGAAGATTTCCATTTTGCAGCGTTCTTGATGAGATTATGAAATCCTTTGTAGTGTATGGTGAGGATTTCCATTGCATAGCCTGAAAATCCTCGGATGTAAGATTCTGCACCATAAAATCTGTTTGCCTTTGCAAATGCTTTTGCCAGTCTAATGTCATCTGCATATTTTTTGTGTTTTCTCACCCATTTTGTATGAAAAGGAGAAATATCTGTAATGTTTTCTGCATTCTCGACGCGTTTGATGTCTATGATGGGTATAAGTTCTATAGTGTATTCTCCTTTTTCGATTTGAAAATAGTTTCTGCTGCCATGCAGTTCTTTTGCGTCTTTTAATGTTGCTTTGAGAATGTCAGAAATGTCTGCTCCAGAATAGATTTTTTGATTAAATTTTATATAGATGTCAATGTCATGATTGTTTCTCAGCCAGGTTCCCTTTGCTGAGGAGCCACCCAAAGATATTTTAGTGTTAGGAATTTTTATTTTTTTTATAATTTCTTGTGCAGTCTTTTTTATTTGCTGCTCTTCTTTCTTTGTCGGTTTGATGAGCTTTAAAACCTCTTGCATAGCTCTTTCATGTCTTGTTGTAATATAAAGCTTTTGATGGGCTCTGTAGAAAAGATAAGAATTCTTAAGCCGTAAGGCTTAAGAACCTTGTTTACACCTTAATATTGTCGATTTATCGAGGTGGTAAACATGGTGGATGACACAAACAAATTATTAAACATTTTGGATTTTTCTCAGATTTTGCTTGGGCGACTTCAAATTCCTTTGTATTCAAAACAGCATTCTGGTAAGACTTTTAATAACCATCAACTTTTCAAATTAATTGTTTTGAAAAGCTAT
>JACRKH010000011.1 GCA_016235495.1 Candidatus Woesearchaeota archaeon | reverse complement strand
CTTTTTAGATACATTTTTAAAATCCTTTTCTTTCTTTTCTTCTATGAAAGCGTATGAATTTCTGCCTCACACTGCAGATGTGAAGTTTCGTGCCTATGGGAAGAGTTTGGAAGAGGCATTTCAGAATGCAGCTCTTGCTACTTTTGCAATTATGACTGACATTAAGAAGGTTAAAGCCAAAACAAAGAAAAGAGTTTCTGTCAAAGCAAAGTCTAAAGAAACACTCCTTTATGATTTTATTCAAGAGCTTTTATTTTTTGTTGATACAGAAGGTTTTCTTCTTCATAGTGTGGAAGAGTTGACCATTCAGAAAAAGAAGGATGGCTATCATCTTCATTCTGTTCTTGTGGGAGATTCAGGAGAGCAGTATGAAATTGTTACTCAAATTAAGTCTGCAACTTATAACGATATGTTTATAAAAGAAGAGAAAAACGCCGTGACTATTCAAATGGTGTTAGATATATAATGGTAGACTGCCAAACAAAGGATGGAAAGGTGTTGAAGATTGTCCCGAAGAAGTTGAATAGTTATTCTTATATTATTGAGAAACAGGGTGACATGAAAGTACCTGTGAAAATTTTTGCTGATGAAAAACTCATGCAAAAAATGATGGAGGATAATTGCATCTGCCAAGGTGTGCATGTTGCAACACTTCCTGGAATTAGGGGAAGTTCGGTGATGATGCCAGACGCTCACCAAGGGTATGGGTTCTCTATTGGTGGAGTTGCTGCAATTGATGCGAAGACTGGGTGCATCAGTCCTGGCGGAATAGGTTTTGACATCAACTGCATCCCAGGAGCAACTAAGATATCTTTACAGCATGGTACTTGGTTGACCATAGAAGATGTAGAAGAACAATGGAATAAAATACAATTCTCTTTTGCTCATCTTGGGAATAAACAAGTGGATATAAGTGATTTGCTTGCATTTATGAAAAAAGAGAGTCATGGAGTTCTTTTTGAAATTAAAACAAAAACGGGGCATATTATTCGTGCTACAGATGATCATCCTCTTCTTACTCAAGATGGTATGAAAGTTGCAGAAAAACTTTCTCTTTATGATAAACTTCTTATCAACTCTTTTAAAGGTATACAATATGAAGAGCCATCTGATGAGATTATTCTTTGTGAAGATGATTTATACCCCCTTTTTGATACTTTTGGAATTGGGAATGGAGGAAATGCTCAAAAACAAATACTGAACCATATCGGGCAGTTAGATATTCTCCCTTTGAGGTATAATTCTAAAAAGCTCCCTGTGCTTATGAAATATTTAGGTTATCTTTTTGGAGATGGAAATATGTATTTCTCTTCAGAAGGGCATATTCATTGCTGGGGAAAAGAAGAAGACCTTAAAACTATTCAAAAAGATTTGCAAAGTATTGGTATACATGGTGCAAATATCTATCAAAGGGAAAGGGATCATTCTATTAAAACAAAATATGGCACTAAAGAATTTTCTGTTACGGAATATGCTCTCCAGAAAAATGCAACGAGTCTTTTTTTGATCTTGGTTGCTTTAGGATGCCCTTATGGAAAAAAAACTGTTCAAGAATATCGTGTTCCAGAATGGATTATGAAAGCTCCTCTATGGCAGAAAAGATTATTTTTAGCTAGTTTTTTTGGTGCTGAATTATCTTCTCCTAAAACAAATAATGGATATAATTTTCAAGAACATGCTTTAGGTATGAATAAACTAGCCTCTTTAGAGAAAAATGCAATAGATTTTTTGAATGATATACGAGAACTTCTTCAGGATTTTGAGGTACAAAGTAATGAGCCTGTGCATGTTGAAGGATATACTTATGAGGGAATTCATGGCCAAACTACAGGGTGGAGAGTACTTATTCAAACAAACCCTGAAAATTATTTGAGATTCTTAGAAACTGTTGGTTTTGAATATCATCAAGAAAAACAAAGGTTGGCAAATCTTACAGCTCATTATCTTCGGTTTAAGGAATATATTATTGATATCCGTTCTCATGCAAGATCAAGATCGAAGTTAATGAAGAGTCAGTTTTTTCCTAAACAGATCATTATGAATGCACTTGTTGGTGAATATGTGAATGAAAGATTTATTGAGCGGTCTCTCTATGAGGAGACTTTTGATTCTCGAATTGCTTTTGTTTGTCCTTCTTTTGAAGAATATTGTTTAAAATACGCTGTGGGTGATAGTGGTTTAGCTTGGACAGAAATTGAAAAAATTAGACTTGTACCCTATGATGGTATGGTTTATGATGTGACTATGAACAATGAAAATCATAATTTTATAGCAAATAACTTTGTTGTTTCCAATTGCGGGGTACGTGTTCTTCGAACAAATCTTACAAGGAAAGATGTGGAGCCTAAGATAGTTCAGTTATTAGATGCTATTTTTAACCATGTCCCCCCTGGTGTTGGAAGGAAATCACAAGTTAAAGTGGGAAGAGATGAATTGGATGAAGTTCTTCGTGATGGAGCAGCATGGGCTGTTTCTCGGGGCTATGGAACTAAAGATGATCTTGAGTTCTGTGAAGAACATGGAAAAATGCCCGGTGCTGATCCAAAAAAAGTAAGTAAGAAAGCACGAGAGAGAGGTATAGGGCAATTAGGCACTCTCGGTGCTGGAAATCATTTTTTAGAGGTGCAGGAAGTCCGAAAAGTTTTTGATACAAAAGCTGCGAAAGTGTTTGGGTTGGAAGAAGGGCAGATTGTGCTTATGATTCACTGCGGTTCACGAGGGCTTGGACATCAAGTCTGTTCTGATTATCTGCGATTGATGGAGGATGCTTTCCCCGAAATTGTGAAAGAGCTTCCTGATAGAGATTTGATTTATGCTCCAGCACAAAGTCCATTGGCAAAAGATTATTATGGGGCAATGTGTGCTGCTGCAAACTTTGCGTGGGCGAACAGGCATATTATTGGCCATCAAGTGAGAAAGGCATTTCAAGAAGTCTTTGGAGAAAAAGTTGAATTGACTACATTGTATGATATTGCACATAATATTGCAAAATTAGAAAAGCATGTTATTGATGGTGAAAAATGTGAGGTGTATGTGCATCGAAAGGGTGCGACTCGTGCGTTTGGTCCCGGACGACAGGAAATTCCAAAAGAGTATGAAAAAGTAGGACAGCCTATTCTTCTTCCTGGGAGTATGGGGACATCCTCTTATATTTTAGTGGGAACTGAAGGTGCAATGCAAGAAAGTTTTGGAAGCACTGCGCATGGCGCTGGAAGATTGATGTCGCGACATGCTGCAAATAATAAATGGACAGGTGAGCAGATTAAAAAAGAATTAGAAAAAGAACATATTTACATTAAAGCTGCATCTTGGAAGGGAATTAGCGAGGAAGCACCTGGTGCATATAAGAATGTTGATGAAGTTGTTCGTGTGAGCCATGATGCTGGTATAGGGCAGATTGTTGTACAGCTCAAACCGATGGGTGTGGTTAAGGGATAAAATTTTCTATATATTCATTGCAGCTTGTTTTCTTTTCCTGAGGTATATCCATGTGAGAAGTCCTCCAACCCCAAGGAGTATAACTATGATAAGAATTATCCAGAGCATGGCTGAGCTTCCAGAACTTGCTGTTGCTGCTGCTGGCGCTCCTGTTAAAGGTGTTCCTGTTGTAGAGACGCCAACTTTCATTGTGTTTCCTGGTGCTGAGGTTACTTGGACATAGACTGCTTTCTGTTGATCGTAACTATAACTTCCTGGTTTTGAATCTTTTGAGAATATATCTTGCTGACAAGATCCTAAAGCCCCACATGATTTGTACCAAGGATCTGTATCTTCTCCAAGATCTCCTGAATCAAGGTTATCTTTTCCATCTGCTTCAACAACATCGATGAGTTTATGTTTTGCATCTCCATTGACTACATTACAATCCCATTTTGTTCCAGAACAGCCATTCCAGGATCCCGTTTGGTTGATTATATTCTCATCAATGTGCCAAATAAGTATTCCTCCAGCTTTGCTTCCATCAAGGATTTTTTCTGTGTGCCTGTTTTCCACAAGGAAGAATTCTTTTGTTGATAAGGGAATTCCAAGATAGTGTATGCCTGAACTTTCCGTGTCTGCACTCAGATCATAATAATCATCTTGGGTTATTTCTTTGTAGTTTTTTTCATCAAGCCATGAGAGATATGCTTTTGACCAGGGATCAAAACTTTCTGGGCTGTCTGTGTATCCTCCATAGCCCATAATGCTCCATTCTCCTACTCCTTTTGAGTCTCCATTACTTGAATCTGTATCATATAAATCTGGGAGGCCAAGATAATGTCCGAATTCATGTTCTATAATTCCTGCAGGACTATTTTCACTGACTGTTTCATAGTCTATAATTTGCACTCCATCTACTGTAATGGGATCGATGGAGAAGTAGTGCGACCATATTTCCGGGCCATTTCCTGGGCTGCTTTCATCTGCTTCTCCTGCATGCACGACGAAGAGCCCATCAACAATTCCATCCTTGTTGAGGTCATATTGTGAAAAGTCTATGTCTGCATCTGCGGCGGTGATTGCTTCTGTTATCATGTTTTCTACATTTGCTTCATTGTTGTCTCCATAGTAGCCCATAGTTTGTGAAAGGGTATACCATTTTGGAAGAACAGAACCTGTTAAGTCTAAAGAGTTATAGGACTGATCGCTGTAGTAGCTTTTGAAACTATCACTAGAGCCAAAGAATTTGTCATTGAGCTCCTGCTGTGAAGATTCTCCTTGCTGGTCTGAAAATTGTACGGGTATCACAACGATTCCTAGTTGTTTTTGCTGGCTGGCATCAAAGACTACCTGTCCTGTTGGAATGATTGTTGGCTTCGGGTAGGGAAGTCTTGGCGGTTTTATTGTTCCTTGGTCGATTCCTTGCTGTAATGTTGGATTTTGATAATATATTTGCCCTGTTCTTGGGTCTGTGTATACTCCTATACCCATCTGTGCATTTGCCCGCAGTCTTTGAAGGTTGTTAATTGGCTGCGCCCATCTTCCTATTGGTTGAGGCGGTCTGGGCCTTATTTGGTTTACATTGCTCACTCCACAAGTAATTCCCTGTGCTTGTGCATCCTGTGGTTTTAGCTGGTTGAATTGTATATTTGCTTTTTGGATGTATCCATTTTCATCTGGTTTTCCATAGAATGGTATAGGCTTTCCTGAAGCAGGGTCTCTTTCGAATACTACTGGGCATTGGCTTTTTTGTTCGTATGTTTCTACGACGGGAACACCACCAATTCCTGATTCTGCAACCACTACTGGTGTGTATTTATTTCCACTCTCATCTGTATAAAATGGAGGGATAGGGTTTGCTTTTGTAAGTGTTAGAAGGAGTATAGTTATAAACAACAAGATGAT
>JACRKH010000064.1 GCA_016235495.1 Candidatus Woesearchaeota archaeon | reverse complement strand
TTACAAGATTTATGGAATAACCAAAGAGGAGCAGAAAATTATTGAGGAGAGTTTGAAATGAGTATAGAAACTGATTTTAAAAAATTGAAAGATTCTAGGCTACCTTTTCTTTGGGGAAAATGCCACGAAGCATTAATCGGACTTTGGATTGATTGGTGGTTTTCACTTAAAGAAAAAAGATTGGTAAATAATGGCGGGAGAAAAATAAAAGATAGTAAAGGGAACTATAGAACTGCTGATATCTTTTTATGTAAACTAAAAAACGGGAGAAAATATGCTATTGAAGGAATTGCTGAAGTTGAGAATACTAAACCCAAATGGTATGAAAAATTAAAGACTTTAGAAGAATACACTAAGGTTAAGGTAGGGAAAAATTTAAAATTTCCAAGCCTAGAGTTTATTCTATTATCTATAGTGTATGACGAGAACCCAAATAGTTCAAAAAAGCTGTATAATAAGCTAATTGAAGAAGCTAAAAAAGTGTCTAGAAAAATTAAACAAAAAGTGATCATAGCAAAATTCATAAAAAGCAATATTGCAGAATCAAGGAAAGAAGTATATGCTACTATTGATATGGCTGGGGTAGGTGGAGATAAACAAAAAGATTTTTTTATCTGGAAACCATTCACTGGAGAGATTGAGATAATAATCTACAATAATGGAAATGAGAAAATAATTAAAGTTGGTAAAAAATTAGTTGGAAAAAATAAAAAACAAAAGGGATTATAAAATGTCAAAAAAACAACCGATTGTTGTGAATGTTGAATTGTCTGTCTTGAAATGGCTTATTGAAAGCTCCGGATGGACAAGAGAAGAAATAGCTAAACGGCTCAAAACTAGTTCCCAGAATATTGGAAAGATTGAGTCTGGCGAGAAGAAGCTATCATTTAGACAATTAGAAGAACTTTCGATCATATTCAAAAGACCTGTTGCCTCATTTTTATTATCAAAACCATTAACTGAGAAACCAAAGCCAAAAGATTATAGAATGCTTCTGGATAAGACCAATAAATTTGACAAAAAGACGATTCTCGTTATGAGACATGCGAGAAGATTACAGGAATTAAGCAAGGAACTCTCAAAAAATATTGAATATGAAACGAAATCAAAGTTAGAAAAAGCAAAACTTGCAGATAATCCTGAGACAGTAGCATTAAGATTCAGAGAAAAATTCAACTTAACAGAAGAAAAGCAGAGAAAATTCAAAACCTCTTATGAATTATTCAATTATCTGAGAGATATACTTGAAGAGATGAATATCTTCCTATTCCAATTCTCGATGCCTGTTGAGGATGCGAGAGGATTTGTTTTTGTAGACGAATCTCCCAATGTTGTCGTCGTCAATACAAAAGACAATATCGAAGCAAGAATATTCTCTTTAATGCACGAATTTGCACATATTTTGTTGGGAGAATCAGTTATTGATTTACCTGACGCAACTTACACCTATAAAGATAAAGTTGAGAAGTGGTGTAACGAATTTTCATCAACATTCTTACTACCTAAAAACTTAGCAAAATCAGCTTTTGATACGAACAAAGAAAATCTGACTAGGAAAGAGACACTAAAATATCTTTCAAATAAATACAAGGTAAGTAAGGCTATGCTTATACTAAATATGCTCAAATTGAAATATATTGAAAAAAATGATTATGATACTATTTTAGCAAGATTCAAGAAAGAAGAAATCAAACCAAAAAAAGAAGGAGAAAAAGTGACTGGTGGAGGAATACCCTCTGAAGTTAGGTGTCTTTCTGAAGTTGGAAATAATTTTGTATCTCTTGTTGCAAACAATTATGATAAGGAATATATCACCTACAATGACGCATTAAATTATTTATCAATAAAATCAAGAAATTTTGACAAGGTATTATCTAAGGCGAAAAAATGACAAATAATGTTTACATAGTAGATACTTCCTCTTTAGTGAAGTTGAACAGGAACAACCCAATTGATGTATTTCCTAGTATTTGGGAAAAGCTTAAACTTTTGTCAGATAATAATCGCTTGATAGCCCCCAAAGAAGTATTTAATGAAATAAAACAGAATGATGATATGCTTAGTAAATGGGCTAAACAGCAAAAAAAGATGTTTAAAGAACCAACGCAAAAACAAATTACAATTGTTCAAGAAATTCTTAAAGATTATCCAGCATTAATTGATGCAGAAAGGAAATATGATGCTGATCCTTGGGTTGTTGCTCTAGCTATAGAGATGTCCTCAAACCAACAAACAACGCTAGTCACTATAAAAAGAATAGTAGTCACAGAAGAAAAATTAAGGGGAAATCAAATAAAAATACCTTTCGTTTGCAGCCAAAAATCAATAGAAGCTATAGATGTTGTCGAATTATTTAGAACAGAAGGCTGGAAGTTCTAAAATTATGATTTTAATTATCCGACAATCTCCTTCAACTTCTCCACAATCATAACCTCTGCCAGAGTATCCAACTCGCAGTATCTCAATAAAGCTTCTCTAACATCTTTTCCATTATTATAACACATATTATAAAACTCAACAGAAGCTGTTCCGCCATCTCCTATTTCCATGCCTTTGTAGCTCTTTCCAGTTATTGCCGGAAGAACATCTTTTATAGAAGCGCTGCCTTGCTGTTTTGGATTGTAATAGCTAAATTCCCTGAATGGAACAAGCAAATCGACAATTCTCTTTAAGACATTGTCAATCCATTCTTTATGCTCTGGAAAATGTTCAGCAAGCTCTTTTAGCCTTCCAATTTCAAAGCTTTGGTTATATACTAAGACAGTTCCTTTTTCTCCAATTACCTTTTTTAATGCAATAGCAAAATCTTCTCTGGGATCACCAATTCCATCATACAGAAAAGCGTGATGTTCTGCTTTACTGCCTTCTTTCTTAGCAATATGCAAGCTAAACTGGAAGGGAACTTGAGAATAAGACTCCAAGCCATCAAACATAGGAATTGCTGTTGAAAATGTCTCAAAATCAAGATAATAAACAGGATATTTCAATGTTGCAAGAAATTCTTTTATCCCTTCTTTATCAACATAAACTTTCTTCTTTATTTCGCATTCTCTTTGTATATTCTGCTTACCATTTAGCTTAACATGCTGTGGAATGTCTTTGATGTGCATTATCCCGTTTTCAAATAATTCACAGGCTAATTTGTTCCCACGATACAAACAAAATACATGATTTTCAGGCAGATCATCTATGCAGTTTTCAGTAAAGCAGTCATGATTTCCTTCTTTAATCATTTTGTCAATTAAAAGACCAGCTTTTGGCGGCTTTTCTGAAGAAATTATCTTAAACATTTTATCTATTCTCTCTTTAATGTCTTTCATTGCGAGATTAACTTGAGAGGTAACATCCTCTTTCACAAGGAGTTTTTTTGCATCCAACTTTCCTTTTCTAAAGTATTCTTTATTGAGATGCATCAAAAAGCATTTTCTTATCTTCAAACCATTTGATTCATATACATATTTCTGAAAAGAAACATCATGAACATTAATGTCCTTTACTTCTGTTCCAGACTTAACCTCAATGACATCCCATTCTTTTCCAACAGGAACAAGAATATCTGCTCTTGAGAAGCAATTTTCAAATGCAAATCCTGCTTCAAATAATGGCTTGCCTTTCTTCATAGCCTCTTTAGTTTTCTCTAAGTTTTCTGAATAATTCCCTACTGGAAGGTCTATTCCATCAGAAAATAGAGTTTTAGCAAGCTGTCCGACTTTATTTCCCTCACTAAACTTAAACTCTTCAGCTAAAGTGACTTTTCTAATCTTCTCAGGCTGATTAAAAGTAATCCATAAATGCTTTGGACATTCCAATCCTAAGATATACTTTGATTTTGTAAGTATTGGATTCATGTATAGTTTAGAAACGTTATATTCTTTATAAATAGCAAGGTTTGCTCATCACCCGCATTCGACTTAAGAATTATCACCCGTTATTGCGACAGAGAGTTGTAAAGAAAAATAAAAAGAAAACGCTTGGGAGGTGTTTTCTTATTGATGGTAGGATTGTTTGTTTTATAAAGCTGATTCAGTTTTGGTATAGAGCAGAGATTCATGTAAAAATATTTAAATGGAGAATTTTTCTTATTGTTTTATGGAAAAATATGAAGCAAAATTTATTATTCTTCAGAAGAAAATAGGAAATTCATCTTTTCCTTATAATTTAGTTTATATTTTGAGCAAAAAAGACACAAAAAGTATTTATTAAATAACAAACAAATCATTACAGGAGTTTAGGGGGACATATGTCTCTGTCCTACACAGTGGATTTTTATTAGAAAGCTTTTTAAAAGCCTCCCTGCTCCCTTGACTTATGGCACAGGTCATTATAGCTGAAAAACCGTCAGCGGCGCTTAAAATAGCGGAGGCTTTGGCTGATAAGACTCCGAAGAAGCTTGTGTATATGAAAAAAATCCCTTATTATGAGTTAAACCACAATGGGGAGAAGATTGTTGTTGTTTGTGCAGTCGGTCATTTGTATACTGTTACTGAGAAGAATAAGAAAGGCTGGACTTATCCTATTTTTGATGTTGAGTGGAAGGCTTCTTATGAGGTAAACAAAGGGGCTGCTTTTACTAAAGCTTATTTACAACTTATTCAGAAAATATGCAAAGATAGTCAAGAAGTTGTTGTTGCTTGCGATTATGATGTTGAAGGAGAGGTCATAGGGTTTAATATTGTTCGATTTGCTTGCGGCAAAACAGATGCATTTCGAATGAAGTTTTCTACTACGACTAAAGAAGATTTGCGTGAGGCCTATGAGCATAAAATGGAGCATATGGATCTTCCTCAGGCTGAAGCAGGAATAACAAGGCATGAATTAGACTGGCTGTTTGGTATTAACCTTTCTCGAGCACTTACTTTATCTATTAAGCATGCAACAGGCAGATTTAAGATTTTAAGTTCTGGGAGAGTGCAAGGGCCGGCATTGAAGATTCTTGCAGATAGAGAAAAAGAAATTCAGGCTTTTGTTCCTGTGCCTTTCTGGGAATTACTTTTACAATGTAGAGAACTGAGTGCGTTGCATGAGCAAGGAAAATTTGAGGTACGAGGAGATGCTGAGAAGATTCATGCGCATTGCTTGGGAAAGAAAGCTGCTGTGGAGAAGTTAGATGCAAAACAGTTCAGCCAAGCAGCACCTCATCCTTTTGATCTCACTGCATTGCAGATAGAAGCCTATAAAGTATTTCATATTCAACCAAAGGAAACTTTAGAAATTGCACAAAGTTTGTATACTAATTCTTACATTTCTTATCCGAGAACATCTTCTAATCAATATCCTGAAAGTATTGGCTATAAAAAAATATTGCAGAAACTTTCTGAGCAGAAACAGTACAGCGGCTTATGCGGGGCTTTGTTACGACAGAAAAGCCTGAAGCCAAACAATGGAAAGAAAAGTGATCCTGCGCACCCTGCGTTGTATCCTACTGGAGAAATTCCTGGCAGTCTGGATGACAAAGAGGCAAAGCTCTATGATCTTATTGTGAAGAGGTTTATGGCTACTTTTGCAGAAGCTGCAGTGCGTGAGACTGTGCAAGTGACTATAGATATGGCTGGAGAAAAGTTTTTGACAAAAGGAACTAGAACTGTTGAAGCGAATTGGCATGAGTTTTACAAGCCTTATGTAAAATTAGAAGAGCAAGAGATTACTGTGAAAGAAAAACAGGAGCTGCATGTGGAATCTTTAGAAATTTTGGATAAGGAGACTTCTCCTCCGAAGAGGTATACTCCTGCTTCTATCATTAAAGAATTAGAGAAGAGGGATTTAGGAACCAAGGCGACACGGTCTGAGATTGTTGAAAATTTATTTGACAGGAACTATTTGAAGCGAGGAGATTCTATTGAAGTGACTGGTCTTGGCTTGAAGACAGTTGTGGTGCTGGAGAAATACTGCCCGGATATTCTTGATGAACAACTGACTAGAGATTTTGAAATTGATATGGAGAAGATTCGAACAGGGGTGAGTTCTGAGAAGGAAACTTTAACACATGCAGAGAAATTTTTAACGAAGGTCTTAGCTCAGTTCAAAGAGAAAGAGAAAGAGATTGGAACAGAGTTGTCTGCTTCTCATGATGAGACTCTGAAGCAGGCAAATTTTGTGAATAAGTGCAGCTGCGGCGGTGATTTGCAGATTAAGTATACTCCTAAGTTCAAGAGCTATTTTATTGCCTGTTCAAAGTATCCTGAGTGCAAGATTACTTTTTCTCTGCCTCGAGGGTTTCTCGTGAAGACTACTGATAAACAATGCGGTGCTTGTTCCTCTCCTGAAGTGCTTTTGATTAAGAAAGGCAAGAGGCCTTGGAATTTCTGTATTAATCCTAACTGTCCGAAGAAGGAAGAGTATAAGAGAAGTATTAGCAAGCCTGTTTCTGATGTTGGAAGCTCTGTTCCTGAGGATCAGCCGTATACTGCAATGCCTTAGGTGCTGAGGCCTTTTTCTGTGATTATAAATGGGATTTCTAGTTTGAGCTGTTCGATGTATATTATTCTTTGTTTATTATTGTCTAGTCTGAGTGTGTATTGAGAGAATTTTTCTAAAATATTTTCTGCAATGGGATGGAAGTCTTTTTTGAAATCAGAGTAGATTTGTGAGGTTATAATGACTGGGATCTTTAAGCCTTTTAGTTGATATAACATTTTTCTAAATGATTTGTTGATGAAAAGTTTTTTTTCTGCTGAGTTTTTTTTTCTGTAGTGGACCGTAAAAGAATCAATGATTACTAAAGAAATATTTTTCATACTTGCAATGTTTTTTACTGCTGTGCACTGTTCGGAATATCTTTTTGCTTCGATAATGATAATATTGTTTAAGTTGGTTAAGGGGTTGATCTGTTGTATACGCTCTATGTTGCAGGAGTTTTCTGTGTCTATAAAAATAATCTTGCCGGGATTGTTGGCAGTGATTTGAAAACAAAGCGTGCTTTTCCCTGATGCAGGAGGGCCGTAGATGAGCGTGATTCCATTAGGGAAGTTTAGATTCTTGAGCATCATTGTTTTGCAGTCTTTTGCTTTATTAATTTTCTTGTGTTTTTGTTGAAGGATTTTCAGGGTAATGTTTATATATTGGGAGTTTATTCTTTTTTTTATGGAAATCAGTGATTTGGTTAATATCAGTGCTGGCGTGTATGCTGGTTATATGACAGGGAAAGGGCATCATATGGATTTGGGTGTTGCTTTGAAGACTTTAGCTGGTATTCTTATTGTGGAAACTGGGATAGATGTATTTGGCGAGTCTCCACCCCGTTCTGATAATGTTGGATATAGTTTTTATGTTTTATCGAATGGTGCTGAAATAATTCTGGGTTATGGGTTGGGCTATGGCCTTGCAAAATTATTTCATTAAAAAGAAAAAATTAAGCAGGTGCTGTGCTTAGGTAGCTAGGAAGAATACTGAGAAGGTATATGAAAATTATTATTGATAAGACTATATCTAAGCCTCCAAGGATTGCCACCCAGAGTCCAAATTTTTTATCTCCTTTCTTTCTTGCTATGAGTCCAAGTATTAATGCTACAGGACCAAAAATTACTGGGGCGACAATTAGACCAATGATTCCACAGATGAGTCCTATGATGGAATAGATACGACCTTCATTCTTTTTTATTTTCTTTACCATTAGTGTTTATAGAGTATGGTACTTTATAAGTGTTGTGTTAGAATTTTTGTTGGACAGCTGGCAGGTCTGCGCAGAATTTATAAATGATATAAGTTTCTTTCTTTTATGCCTTCGCAAGACAAATCCCAACTACTGATATTACTATTGCAAAAAAGAAACATCATTCACTAAGGTAACAATATTTTGTTCAATTAGAATTTAAAGCAGGCTTATTATTTCTTCGAAATTTTTATCTATATTTTTACTTCTTTCATTGATCCTTTTCATTATTCTTGCATTTTCCTTTCTCATTAAATTGAATCTTTTAGAAATTTTTGTAGCTTTCATTCGTTCACTCTTCCTTTTTTTGAAGGGCTCCGTTTATTTAAACTTTTTGTTATTTCTTCGTATCTTTCATACATTTCTTCTAGTTCTTGGCTAAGTTCTCTGTTTTTATTATGCAAAATTTCTGCATCATTTTGGATGAGACTTTTTTCCATTTTGCTTTTATTCAGGAGTTTCTCTGTGGATTTGGTTCTGATTTCTAAACAGAGTTTTTGTAAGGCAAATGTGAGGAAGAATATTATTACAAAGATTGAAATGATATATTCAATGTGGTTATGTGCGTTTAATGTAAAATAAACTAATAGCATTTGTTCTAAAGAGTATATCATGAGAAATAATAGTTCCATAGCATTATTGTTTCTTGATATGAACAAGTTAAAATTTTTAAAGATATTCTCTAAATGTTGTAATTCTTTTGCAAACATTTTACTTTTTTTGTTTGTTCTCAATAAAAAGATTTCTTGAGAAAAACCGAAAGATTTGCGGAAATCCTTAGTTTGCTTTTTTAGGGGCTTTATCCATAAAGTTTATATACCTCTATGTATATACATAAAAGATATACTATGAAAGATATCTATGAAGCAGAGCTGCTCTGTGAGCACTGCAGGAAAGCAACGCATAAATCCCTCGTTCACAAGGAGGGTTTTCCCATACGAAGCTGGCACTGCCTGCATTGCAACCAGCAGTGGTTTCACCCTGGGGATTTAGAAAATTTTAAAGCCTACCAGCATTTACGAGAACGCAGTTTTCATGTGAAGATGAGAGAAGTGGGGAATTCATGGATTATCAGCATCCCAAAGGAAATTGTGCATTTTCAAGAACTGCAGGATGCAGAAAAAATAGTGCAAATACATATTGATGAACCAGGAAGGGTCATCATCAGCTTTAGCAGGGTGCGGAAGATTTATTAAGAAAAGCAAG
This sequence comes from Candidatus Woesearchaeota archaeon, assembly GCA_016235495.1. Lineage (GTDB taxonomy): Archaea > Nanobdellota > Nanobdellia > SCGC-AAA011-G17 > GW2011-AR17 > JAGVZZ01. The sequence continues at coordinate 33,709 of JACRKH010000064.1, read as the reverse complement.
GATGGAAAATACAATGCAAGAAGTCAATTTGAAAGTGATGGAAGCCCTTCAGGAAGAGGCTTACAAAGGTATTGTACGAATTGATACAGAAACTATGCGAGAGATTGGTGTTCGTGTAGGAGATATTGTTGAGATAGAGGGGGGAAGAATTACTGTTGGCATTGTTGATAGAGCATATCCTACTGATATTGGGCAGACTGTGATTCGCATGGATGGGATTGTACGAAGGAATGCAAAGACTGGTATTGGTGAAGTTGTCAAGGTAAGAAAGGCTTTAGTGAAGGAAGCAAAAACTGTGACGATTGCACCTGCACAAAGAGGGGTTACTATTAAGGTTGATCCAAATATGTTCAAGCGCGGATTGTTAGGAAGAGCAGTGGTGAAGGGTGATATTATTGCTTTGGGCGGCACGCGAAGAAGAAGAACTGCAATGACTGATAATCCTTTCTTTGAAGATGTGTTTCAAATGTTTGAAGATGATTTCATGGGTGGTTTTGGTATTTCCGGGTTACGATTTGTGGTTGCGGATGGTTTTCCTAAAAATGCTGTGATTATTACTGAGAATACTGATCTCAAATTTAATTCTAAGGCTGTTGAAGTGTTGGAAGAGAAAGTTCCTTATGTTACTTATGAAGATATTGGTGGATTGACTGATGAAATTAAAAAAGTGCGAGAAATGGTGGAGCTCCCATTGAAGCATCCTGAACTCTTTGAACGATTAGGCATTGAACCTCCTAAGGGGATTCTTTTGCATGGACCTCCTGGCTGTGGAAAAACACTTTTGGCAAAGGCTGTGGCAAATGAATCCGATGCAAGTTTTCTTTTGATTAATGGCCCTGAGGTTGTTTCCAAGTTTGTAGGCGAGGCAGAAAAGAAAATAAGAGAAAAGTTTGAGGAGGCTGAAAAGAAAGCACCAAGTATTTTGTTCATTGATGAGATTGATGCGATTGCTTCCAAGAGAGAAGATAGTTATGGTGAAGTAGAAAAGAGAATGGTTGCACAGTTATTAGCGACCATGGATGGGATGCAGGAAAGAGGAAAAGTTATTGTCATTGCTGCAACAAACAGACCTAATGCTGTTGATCCTGCACTTCGCCGCCCAGGAAGGTTTGACAGGGAGATTACTATTGCTCCACCTTCTAAAGAAGGAAGGTTGAATATTTTAAAGATTCATACGAGAAATATGCCTCTCATGCCAGGAGTGAAGAGGGCTTATGTGGAAAGAGGAATACGAAAGTTAAGCGATGCAATGAAGAATGCAAAGAAGGATGAAGAGGCTGATGGGCAGTCTTTGAAAGTGCGATTGAAAGTGCTGAAGGATTTGCTTGCTGAATTGAAGCATAACAATGCAGAGAATGATGCAGTTCTTGCTGCTCTGTCTGAAGAAAATAAAGATAAAGTCAAAGCTGTTCTTTTAGAAGGGATGCTGAGCGAGTATGCTGCAAAGACCCATGGCTTTGTAGGGGCGGATCTTGCTGCATTGTGTAAAGAAGCTGCTATTCATGTTATACGAAGAATACTTCCTGATATTAATTTGAAAGAAAATCAGCCTATACCAAAAGAAGTTTTGGATCAGTTGTTAATAACTGAGGAAGATTTTAATGAAGCAATGAAAGTGGTTGCTCCATCCGGAATGCGGGAAGTTATGGTGGAAATTCCTAATGTAAGGTGGGATGATATTGGCGGTCTGCAAAGCATTAAGATGGAATTGAAGGAAGCAGTAGAATGGCCTTTGCTTTATGCTGAGAAGTTTAAACAGATGGGCATCAGGGCTCCACGAGGAGTTCTTATGTATGGCCCGCCTGGCTGCGGGAAGACTTTACTTGCAAAAGCTGTGGCACATGAATCCGAGGCGAATTTTATTTTGGTGAAAGGGCCTGAGCTGCTGAATATGTGGGTAGGTGAAAGTGAAAAAGCTGTTCGAGAAATATTTAAGAAGGCAAGACAAGTTGCTCCTACTGTTATTTTCTTTGATGAGATTGATGCACTTGCTCCAAGGCGAGGAATGCAGGCTGGCAATAATGTGACTGAGCGAGTGGTGAATACTTTGCTTACTGAAATAGATGGACTAGAAGAATTGCATGGAGTTGTCGTTATTGCTGCAACGAACAGACCTGATATTCTTGATCCTGCTTTGTTGAGACCTGGGCGATTTGACAGGATTTTATTGACTCCTTTGCCCGATGAGCAGTCACGAAAAGAAATATTTGAACTGCATATGAGGAATATGCCTCTTGCGAAAGATATTGTTCTGAAACAGCTTGTTGAGAAGACTGTGAATTATGTAGGCAGTGATATTGAAGGAGTCTGCCGTGAGGCTGCAATGCTTGCACTGCGTGAGAATATCAAAGCAACTGAAGTGCGTATGGAGCATTTTCTTGAGGCGCTTGCGAAAGTTCGCGGCTCTGTGCGAAGTGAGGATATGAAAAGGTATGAAGAGATTGAAGAGAGCTATATCCGCATTGCACGAGGCGCTGAAATTCATGCAAGGACGAATTATTTAGGGTAGAGAAAAGCTTTATATGTTCTAGATAACTTTTTCTTCTTGTGAAAGGTTTTATTGTTGATAGCGGATACAGGGTTATGCATGGCATGCCGTATGTGTGTTTGTATGGGCGTTCTGAAGAGGGAGAGGCCTTTCTCAGTCTGCATGCTTATGAGCCTTATTTTTTTATTCGAGAAAAGGATATGGATGAGGCTTCCCGGGTTGAGGATTTTCGATTTGAAGAAAGTGCTCTGAAGAATTTCTCTGATGAGAAGATGGTGAAAGTTTTGGTAGATATCCCTGCTGATGTTGCAAAATTAAGAAAAATATTTGAGGGTGAGGGCATTAAAACCTATGAAGCTGATATTCTTTTTCCGAGAAGGTTTTTGATTGATAAAAATATTCAAGGCGGTGTTGAGATTAGTGGTGAGTATGAATATCAAAATGATGTGAAGGTGTATAAAAATCCTGAAATTCATTCTGCTTTGGTTTCTGTCCCTTTGAAAACTTTGGCTATTGATATTGAGACAGATATGCAGGCAAAAAGTATTTATTGTATTTCTTTGGTCTGCGGAGAGTATAAGAAAGTATTGATTGTTTCTGAGAAGAAGTGGAAGTCTGCAGAGTCTTTCTCTACAGAAAAAGATATGCTGGAGAGGTTTTTTTCTTTAGTACAAGAGCTTGACCCAGATATTATTATGGGATGGCATGTGATTGAGTTTGATTTGCATGTGATTAAGAAGCGCTGCCAGAAGCTGGAAGTAGCTTTTGTTTTAGGTAGAATTGCTGAAGTAAGTAAAATAATGATTAAAGAGGGTTACTTTGAACGCTCTCGAGTGATTGCAGAGGGAAGACAGGTTGTTGATTTGCTTTCCTGGGTGAAGGATGCGGTGAAGTTAGATGATTACAAGCTGGAAACAGCGGCGCAATATTATCTGCAAGAGAAAAAGCATGTTCAATTTGTGAGCAAGGGTGAAGAGATTGAGGAGATGTATGCGAAGCAGACACAGAAATTGATTGATTATAATATGAAAGATTCTGTATTGGTTTTAGGAATTCTTGTGAAGAGTGATTTGCTTTCTCTATATATGCGGAGGTCTTTCCTTACTGGACTTATGCTTGATGATGTGCGAGGAAGCATCGCTTCTTTGGATTCTATTTATTTGAAAAAGCTGCGATCGAGAGGCTATGTTGCTCCTTCTGTTGCTCACTCTGCAAAAGATGAATCTATTACTGGCGGGTATGTCATGGATTCCAAGCCAGGGATGTATGAGAATATTTTAGTTTTTGATTTTAAATCTTTGTATCCTTCTCTTATGAGAACTTTTAATATTGATCCATTATCCTTTGGGAAGAAGGGAATCAAGGCTCCGAATGGTGCAAGTTTTGCGAAGAAGCCAGGAGTTATGCCGGAAATTATTGAAGAACTTATGAAAGTAAGAGAAGAGTATAAGCAAAAGAAGGATGAAGTTGGGAGATATGCAATTAAAATTTTGATGAATTCCTTCTTTGGAGTTATGGCCTCCCCTCTCTGTAGATTTTATAGTTTGGATATGGCGAATGCGATTACCTCTTTTGCACAATTTTTTATCAAGAAGACCGCTGCATGGATAAGAGAGGAAGGATATGAAGTGATTTATTCTGATACTGATTCGGTGTTTGTTATTGGGGGTAAAAAGGATGCGCAAAAGTTAGGTGAAGAGCTGCAGCATAAAATAAATATTATGTTGAAGGATTATATTCATGCCGAGTATTTTGTGGATAGTCATCTAGAATTAGAGTTTGAAAAAGTGTATACAAAATTTATTATGCCAAAATTGCGAGGTGTAGATAAAGGTGCGAAAAAGCGTTATGCTGGAATTGTAAAAGGGAAGTTGGAAGTTGTGGGCATGGAAGCTGTGCGAGGAGATTGGACTCCTGTTGCAAAGAAGTTTCAGGAAGAGCTGCTTAAGAGAGTGTTTGCTGGTCAAAGGGTGCAAGATTTTATTCCTCATTTTGTGCAGGAGTTGAAGGATGGGAAGTATGATTCTCTGCTGGTGTATAAGAAAGCATTGCGAAAACCTTTGAAGGATTATCTGAAAACTACCCCTCCTCATGTGAAGGCTGCTCGGAAACTTCCACGCTTTAAAGGGAAAGTTGTTCGTTATGTGTATACGACTGAAGGTGCAGAACCGATAGAATTGGTAAAGGGAAAGATTGATTATGAACATTATGTGCAGAAACAATTAAAGCCTATTGCAGATTCTGTGCTTGTTTTTTTGAATTTGAAGTTTGATGAGCTTTTATCTGGACAAAGATCTTTATTTGGGTATTCTTCTCCCTAAATCTATTTTTTTTCTTGCAAGATCTTTTAATTCTTTTACAGATATAGAACGCTGTTTTGACTTGACTTCTACAAGCCTGATTTGGTTGATTTTTTCTTTATCATGAATGATGAAACCATAATTTTTTATTTTTGGATGGTATTTTTGGTCTCTTTCTGATAAATAATATTCATCTCTCCAGCTTGCAGTATTTAAGATCCATTTCTTTTTGTGTTTTCTAATGAATCCCTTATGATTATGGCCATAGGAAATTACTTGAAATTTATTTTTTCTTAGTTTTCTTTTTGCACGCTTATCTATGTGCAGTTCGTATTCTCCTTTGATAAAGTTTGTTACATATTTTTTGAACTCTAAGAGTGTAAATTTGTATGTTGGATCTTTTCTATGTATAAATTGTGTTATAAAAAATGATTTGAGCATGTATAATGCAGTTCCAAGAAGCAGTCTCTTTTTTAGTTTGAAGGGAAGGAGTTCAAAGGTTCTTGCTCTGGGGACAAGGCGTTCTAATAGGGGAAACTCTTCTTTTATTGCTAAGTAGTGTTCGTAAATTGCGTTATACCCCCAAGGTGTCAAGAGAAATGGCTCTCCAATGATTTGGTTTTTTGTATCGTAAATAATTTTATCAGGATTTACTTTGAAAAATATATCAAACTGAGAACCATGTTCAATATGCACTAGTCCTGAAGTGTATTCAAAACCTGCAAAAATAATTCTTCCGAATTGTTTTTTTTCTGTAATGAGTTCTCTTACCCTCTTCTGTACCTTTGGAAAAACTAAATCAAAGTCATGGTTTCCAGGAATGAAAATAATTTTGGATCTTGGGTCTATTTTTAGAAATTTTCCTAATGTTTTGAATATTCCTGGATGTGCTTGGTAAATTTTCTCTAATTTCCATAGAGATATTGTTTCTGTAATGTGCCTTGGATGGTGACCCTTGTAGGGAGCTTTAAGAAAGTCAAAAGTGTCTCCGTTGAGTATAAGCTCTGTGGGATATTGATTAAGAAATTTGAAGTTTTTTTCTATTTCTTTGTTGAGCAAGTCATCTTCAATGAAATCATCTGTATTATCTCCTTCTCCAAATTCTGTATCACTGAAAATGAGACTGAGCTTTTGCATAGGCTTCTTTGTGGTTTTCTACTTAATAAGTTTTTCTTGCTCTATTTGTGGAATTGTGCAGCTATTTGGGTTGAATGCATAAGTGTTTATGTCATCAAAGTAGCCACAGCGAAAGTGTTCCATAGGAATGGCTGTACGCTTGGAAAGCATGTAGGCATAGAAGTAGACTTGTGTTGAAGCGAACTTTTCTTTTCTTGCATTTGGTTTGTAGTCCCATATCCAAATCTTATTATTCTCTATTCTTAGTGCATCAATATGGCCAGTTAAAGGATTTTTTGAGTTAAATATATCTTCATACGCTTCTAGTTCATGGTGGTGCAACCATAAAGGAATTTCTATAGCTAAAGTGTTTGCATCTTGTTCCAGCATGTACATCTGTACTTTGGAGTGTGCTGACTGATATCTTGCTGCGTTTGTTTTTAGACCTAATTTTGTGAGCTCAGCAAGTTCATGTTTGTCAATGTGTTTTAGGTTTATATTTGCGAGATTAAATCTCAGTTTTGAAGATCTAGGTTCGACTTGAAAATAATCATGAGGGCAGTTTTCGAACATGTTGTAAAGGTATTGTTTCAGTGCTGGGTAGCTTTGTGTGAGTCTTGCAGTCTTTGCTTCGTGTATTCTATAGAAGTACCACCAACCATGCTTGAAAGAAATCTGTTTTATCACCACTTTCAGTTTTTGATTTTGAGAGTTTATATATTTTCTTGCTTTTCGCAAGCTATAAATAGTTCTTTTGCTTCTTGATTTCTATGTCTCTTGTATTTTGGTTTGTCATTAGTTTTATTCTCTTACTGTCTTTTATTTTTGGAATGACTTATTGGTCTCTGAAGAACAGCACTTGGATGGGATTGAAGAAGGCACCTAGAAAAACTAAGGAAGTACAAGAGCATATTGCTTCTTTGAATAAAATACTCTCTTTGTTTGGATTGCTTGCATTGCTTTCTTTTATTCTCTTTTTCTTTGTTTATTTATTCTTAGGAGTGTTTTTGATATTTTCTGGTATTTGGTGCATGGTTCTCTCTAGGCAGTATTGGGTGCGAGGAGAATATAGGATACATAATGCTCTTATCCTTGGCACGCCTGCAAAAATATATGCTTTTTTTGGCTTTATTTTTGGTTTAGGATTAATAATTGTGGGTATTTTTTTCTTTTTGAACATAGGAAACTTTTTATAGCAATTTCTCTTTTTTGTTTTTATGGGAGTAAAGATCTCTGCGCTTGTTGATAAGAGGAATCTCAAATGGGAAGAATTAGAGGGAAAGACTCTTGCTGTTGATGCTTCTAATATCATTTTTCAGTTTCTGAGTTCTATCAGGCAGGCAGATGGAACGCCTTTGATGGATAATGAAGGAAATGTTACTTCTCATTTAGTAGGCTTGTTTTCTCGCGTGCCAAATATGATGCAGAAAGGAATTACACCTGTGTTTGTGTTTGATGGTGAGGCTCCTGCACTGAAATCTAAAGTGCATGCAATACGAAGAGCTGCAAAAGAGAAGGCTAGGGAGCGGTATACTGAGGCTGTGCTTGATGAGGATGTAGAGACTGCTGGGATGTATGCGAAGCAGTTTTCTTCTGTGAATTCTACTATGTTTGAAGAGAGCAAGGAGTTATTGGAAGCAATGGGTCTCCCGATAGTGCAGGCTCCGTCTGAAGCTGAGGCGCAGTGTGCGTATATGGCACAGAAGAAAGTGGTGTGGGGGTCTGTGTCTCAGGATTATGATTCTTTGCTTTTTGGTGCTCCGCGATTAGTGTTGAATTTAACTTTGTCGCAGAAAAGAAAAATTTCTGGTGGAAAGACTGTGTATATCTCTCCCTATCTTGTGGAGCTGAAAGATGTTTTGACCAAGTTGGAATTGAATCAAGATCAGTTGATAGTTCTAGGAATATTAGTAGGTACAGATTATGATCCTAAAGGTGTCTCTGGTATTGGACCTAAGAAGGCTTTGAAATTGCTACATAGTGGAAAAAAGTTTGAGGATATCTTTAGCAGTTTAGAAGTTGATTTTGATTGGAAAGAAATTTTTGAAACTTTTAAGAATATTCCTGTGGATGATGTGAAGCTGCCTTCTTTGAAAATGAATGAAGAAAGAATAAAGGAAATTCTTGTGGAGAGGCATAACTTTTCTCTTGAAAGAGTGGAACAAACTTTGGCAAAAATTCGAGGAAGGAAGAAGCCTGAGGCTGGATTGAAGAAGTGGTTTTAGAATTAGAGTTCTAGAGAATAGAAATCTAATTAAAAGTCTTAAGAATTCTATTGAAGAAGAGAAAGTAGTCTTTTATTGTTTTCTACCACTCTGTCTCCTTTCTGGATGAGGGCTTCAATCTCTTTGTCAATTTCCTCTAATGATTTTTCTACCACTCTTTTTTTCATGCTATGTCTTAAACTCTCTACATATATAAGTATTTTGTATACTTGGGTATATTAGTTTGTGAAGTAAATCAAGAAGGATTTAGGTGGGTTTAAATCTTCAATAATTATGATTATTGCTTATAAGACAATAAAGAAAAAAATTGGATACAAAAAGGTTGCTAAAAAGGAAGTTGTGAAGAGAAAACTTAAAAAGAGAAACTTTTCTAATAGAAATTATTGGGGAATGTAATATTTGGGGTAGATTTTGTTGCATACGAACTTTAATAAATTCTTTCTTCTTCTTTTTCTCTATGAAATGCGTCAAAGTCTTAAAGAAGGATGCACAAAAAACAAAGCTTGCTTTGATAAAGGCAAAGGTGTTTGCGGAGAATTATTCTATTCCTAAGGATACTGCTCACATTTATTTTCCTGTGACTAAGAAAATATCTGGTTTTACTCTTGTTGGGAAAGTATGTAAAAAAATGGTGCAGAAGCCAAAAATTTCTGTGCATTCTTTTGATCATATAGGTGATATTGTTATTGTTGCTGAAAATGCTACGAAAAAGGATGCTAAGCAATTATTAAATGGGAATAATATTAAAGTTGTTCTTAGAAAAAAGGGAATACATTCTGGAGAGTTCCGTACACAGAAATTAGAATGGGTTGCTGGTGAAAAAAGAAAGGAAACTGTGTATAGAGAGAACGGTGTGGAGATGAAATTGAATGTAGAAACTTGTTACTTCTCTCCTCGATTAGGAACAGAAAGAATGAGGATTGCTCAGCTCGTGAAAAAAGGGGAGAAGATTTTAGTTTTATTCTCTGGTGTAGGGCCATATCCTTTGGTTCTTGCAAAACACAGTAAAGCTTCTTTTATTATTGCTGTGGAAAAAAATCCTAATGCGCATAGGTATGCATTGGAAAACTGCAGGAAGTTTCCACAAATTATTTTATATAATATGGATGCAAAACAGTTTCATTATCCTGAAAAGTTTGATAGGATTCTGATGCCTTTACCACACTCTGCGGAAGAGTTTCTTGATGTTGCTGTGAAGCTGTTGAAAGAAAAAGGGATGATACATTTCTATAGCTTTGCCAGGGAGGAAGAGATACCTGACAAAGTACTCTCCCTCATCCGCACTAAAGTGGCAAAGTTTAAGGTGATTCGATTTGTGAAATGCGGACAGTCAGCTCCTGGCAAGTACAGGGTTTGTGTTGATTTTATCCCTCAATGAGGTGCTCTAATCCATTGATAAAATTACTGGGATTGCGTTCTCCTTTGTGAAATTGCTCCCCTGTCGGGTTGGATTTGTGAATGTATTGTGCGGCTACTTCTGCCAATGTTTCATCTATTACAGTTTTCTTTGCTCCCAGTGCAAGGATTGTGTAAAGGAAAGGTTTGAGGAAGCTTCTTGTTTTTTTCATTTGTCTTATTCCTGCGAAAAGTATTAGTCCGGTAAGTGTGGCTGATGGTATCCATGTATCAAGGTGGCCTGTTTCGTGTGCGAGCTCCTGTGCGAGGTATTCTGTTTCTGAAATGTTGAACTGCTTTACTGTGTACTGACATGGTGTGCTGAGGGTGATTTCTCTGTCGAATACTTTTGAGTAGGGTAATGCAAAGCAGGAGCCTGCTGGCTTTATTGTTACTTGGTAGTTCGTGCCCCAGATGTCTGTGACTTCTGCATTATGGTAGTTAAGATTCCATGCATTCTTGTGAATGTATGCTTCCAATTTTTTTTCTTGCTTCATTTTTTCTCCTTTCGTTTCAGCGCCTGGGACGGGACTTTCCGTGAAGACACCTTTGAACCCGCGTGACACACGGATGTATGTCTCCTGGTCATCAGCCAAGTGCATTTACCTGCTTCTGCCACCCCAGCTTTACTGAGCGAAACTTTTTTATAGAGGACTAGGTTTTATTTTGATACGGGTGTGTGTCTCTGGTTATTAGCCAGTGATTTAGGTGGTCTCATCAGCCACCCATTATTTTTTTCGTAAGCTTTATATTCTCCAATGATTTTATGTCGCCCGTGCTGGGATTTGAACCCAGAGATCCGGTGAAGGAAAGAGGTTTCCTCAGACCCTTAGTTCCTCTGGGCTAAGGGTTTTTGAGACCTCCGCACTACCTAATTATGCGACACGGGCTTCTTCTTCTTTACAAAAATTCTGTTAAAAAAGCTTTAGGAGAAAAAATGGAAAATCTTTCAGGATTTCTGAAAATCTTTCAGGCTCCTTAGCAAAAGTATTTAAGGAGTTGTTTATTTTTCATTGTTATGGCATTTGACAAAAGTTTGGATAAAGAATTATTTCACGAATCAGTGGATTTTGAGACGACACGCTTAACAGTAAGTGTTTTTTCCTATAATGGTGGAAAGGCAAAGCTTCAGATTTCTCGAGAAGATAGGAGCCAGGCTACTGGTGAATATTCTTTCAGTAAAATGGGAAGGTTGTTTAAAGAAGAAGCAGAAGCTATTCTTCCTTTGATACAGAAAGCTCTTCCTTTTTTGAATTAATTTTTTTTCCTTTATATCCTGTTGCAAGAATATAAATCTCTTTTGAACCTTCTCTGCTTGATGCAGGACTGTATCTTTTTACAAAATCAAATTCTTTTTTTATTTCTTTTACTAATTCTTCTGTTTCTTGCGACTGGAATGTTTTTACGAGAAAATTACCTCCTTTCTGGAGCACCTCTTTTGCAACGAGAAAAGAAACTCTTGAGAGTTCTAAAGAAAGATATTGATCCTTGTCTCTAATTCCTGTTGTTTTTGGTGCGATATCTGAGAGGACTACTTGATAATTGTTTCCTATCTGCCTTTGTATTTTCTTATCTCGGATATCTCCTTGGATAAATTCTATTCCATCAATAGGTTTTATGCTTTCTAAATCCACCCCTACAATTCTTCCATGTGTGAACTTTTTTATTACTTGCAACCAAGAGCCTGGGGCACAGGCAATGTCAAGAACATTATCATTTGTTTTCATCAGCTTGTATTTTTTTTGGATCTCAATGAGTTTGTATGAGGATCGTGCTCGGAGACCTTCTTTTTTTGCTTTGTTAAAATAATAATCTTTTTGCTGATACATTTTAGATTCCTAAGTTCATTGATCTTTTGTATTTTATTGCTGTTGGTGCTTCTCCCCCATGCCAAGAAAATTTAGGTCGGACACGAATTGGGTAGAGTCTTTCTGAATTGTCATCGAGGATAATTGCTGCTCCAGGTTCAGAGGGAAGAATATTGAGATATCCTGTGAGCGTGTCTCCAAGATAAGACTGCATCATGGAGTTCAGTGCGTCAACATCACGGCGAGCAGTGATTCTGTGTGCGATAACAATGTCTGATTGTGTGAGTACATCGGAGTGGATTTTTCCTGGCTGCTGGGTAATGAGAAGCAGAGATATTCCTGGCTGTCTTCCTTCTCTGAGTATTGCAACGAGTGCGTCTGTTGCTGCTGTCTTGCCTTCTGCAGGTAAGTATTCGTGCGCTTCATCGAGTAGGAACCAGACTAGGGGTTTCTTTTCTTTGGATTCTGATTCTTCTTGGATTTTAAAATAAGAATAGCCTACCTTGATTGCTTCAATTTCTTCTAGCTGTCTTGAGACCATTCTTTCAATGAATATTTTTTTTGCTATCAAACCAATAACTAATGATTTTACCCCCCATCCTCCTTCTGCTGTTGCATATGCGGAGAGGTCTAATATAGAAACTGCTCCTCCTTTTACCAATACATCGACTGCGGTTCCCTCATTTGAGAATAATCCCCATTTTGTTGCAGTTTTAAATCTGTTTATTGCTTCGTTCTTTGTTTCATTAGTGAAGCTTTGATCTTTTCTTATCATTTCTATGATTGTTTCTATGTCGTAAGAATTTATTTTTCTTTCTGCCAAGTCACCGAGAATTTTCTCGATAAGAATGGTTACTGGGTGTGAGATGTCTAATTCGAATGCCAAACGCCAGTCTTCTCCCGTGAGTTCTGATGCTTTTATGGAGAAGGGGAAGTCTGTGGGTATGCCTATTGCTTTTGTTTCTTCGAATTTTCCAATTGGTGTGAATATTCTTATTTTTTCCAAACCTTTTGGCTGCAGCCCCCATTTCTCCAGAAGGTCTGCATCTTTCTCATTTGGATATTTCATTGTCCAGTATACTCCCATGGTGTCTAGCATGATAACTGCAATATTTTTTGCAATGTCTTCAGGCAGATCTACTATGCCTTCTGCGACGACACCTGCTGAGTAGCTTTTTCCACCACCCCTCTTACCGATGAGAAAGACAACATGCGCCTTTGTGACATCTAAATGCACAGGGTTTGAAAGTGAAGTAGTCTGCCCCATTTTGACATAGGACTTTCCTAAGAAGATTGTTCCTTTATCGGCAAACTTTTTTCTGTCTTCCTCTGTTCTTCCTATAATTATATCAAAAGCCATTATTTGTTATTAGAGCTGTGGGAGTTATAAGGTTTTTGTTGCTTTCTTTTTAAATTAGAGTTCTTCCTCTTCAAAAGACTTAAATAATAGAGGTATTTTTGTTAGGTTATGACTCTTGTTGATAGGTTGCGAAGCATAGCAGAAACGGTTAGTTCTTTTCCATCTAAGAAGACTGAATTTGTGCAGACAGCATTGCAAAGTTTTGTTGATTATTGTGAAGGTCAAGCAGAAAAAGTAGAGGGTGGTGCTTATCGTTTAGATTCAGAACCTGTATTTTCTGATGAACAAATACGATATTTTCGACAGGAAAGTTGTCTTGATGTTTATAGAAAAATTGAAGAGATGAGAAGGCCAAGGCCTGTACTACTTCAAAATCCTTTAGATCAGACTTTTACTCGACTTGAGCTTCGTCTTGCTGAGGATGAAGTACGGGAAACAGGGCATGAATCTGAACATATTTATAGGAGAGCTCGGGGTAATTATAGATTAGGTCATTTTGAAGATGCTATTCAAGATGCGGAAAATATTATTGAGTTGGATCCTAAAAATGTTTCTGCCTATAATTTTCGAGGTTTAGCTCTTCGTGGTTTAAAAAAATATGAAGATGCTTTGTCTAATTTTGAGTTTGCATTGGGTATAGATTCTCAGGATGCAAGTCTTCATCATAATATGGGGCTTGTTTTGCTTGATTTAAAAAGATTTGATTTTGCAAAAGAAAAATTTGATCGTGCTCTTCAGTTGAATCCCAAGCTAGTTGAGGCACATATTGCACGAGCTGCTGTTCTCCGTAATAAAGGGTTTTATCATGATGCACTTTTAGGTTTGGATGAAGCTGTCGCACTGGATACCCAGTATGAACAGTCTTATTTTGAGAGATCTGGTGTTAAAATAAGTTTAGGATTGTTTGAAGAGGCTAAGGTTGATCTGGCTCAAGCAATTGCATTGAATCCTACGTGGGCTCTCCCTTATCATGATCTGGGTTTTGTGAGAATTAGGTTGGGGGAGTATGCAGAGGCGATTAAAGTTCTTGATATTTCTTTGGAATTGGATCCTTTCTATCTTACTTTTGTGGAAAGAGGCTTTGCGAAAGCGAAGTTAGGTTTTGTTCAAGAGGGATTAGAAGATATAGATAGAGGATTTTCTATGGCTCCTTCTCAAAGGAATATTTATCCTTATCTTTTTAGAGCCTTAATCAATGAATCCTTGCTTCCTGGTGCTGGCTTTTTTCGTCGATTTTTCCTGAAAAGGGAAGTAATTATAGATTATTCTGTGGCTTTAGAGATATCTTCGAACTTTAAATGGAGGGGGTTAAATCGTGAGTGTATTGAGACTGAACTTCTTGTAAGAGAGGGTTTAATGAGATTTAAGCATGGTGCTAATAGTCCTAGAGTTACTTTTCTTCGTGAGCAAATGGAACAATCAGGATTTGAGGGAAGTCCTGGTTTGTCTCCGTAAGGTATTTAAACAGAATATTTCTCATTTTAGTTATGGGAAATATGATTAAGACTGTTTTGTTTTTAGGATTGCTTACTGGCATTATTTTAGGAATTGGTGCTTTCTTTGGGACTTCAGGTTTGCTTATTGCATTTGCTTTTGCATTGGTTATGAATTTCTTCTCTTATTTCTTCTCTGATAAGATTGTTTTGTGGATGTATGGTGCAAAGGAAGTGAGTAAAAAAGATCAGCCTGTTCTTCATGAGTTGGTTGAAGAGATTGCAAAACTAGCACATATACCAAAGCCTAAAGTGTATATTGTGCATTCTTCTAATCCCAATGCTTTTGCGACGGGAAGAAGCCCAGAGCATGCTGCGGTTGCTGCAACCACTGCGATTATGGATTTACTTACAAAGGAAGAATTGAAGGGTGTTATTGCTCATGAAATTTCTCATGTGAAGAACAGAGATATTCTGATATCTTCCATTGCTGCAACACTTGCTGGTGTTATTTCTTTTCTTGCAATGATGGCACGATGGGGGGCACTTTTTGGTGGGTTTGGCGGGGATGATAGAGATAATAGCGGAGGGATTCTTGGTCTTCTTGTGCTCGGAATTGTTACTCCTATTATGGCTTTCCTTATTCAGATGGCTATTTCTCGAAGCCGAGAGTATCAAGCTGATTTATCTGGTGCGCATTTATTGAAAAATGGAGAACATCTTGCAAAAGCTTTAGAAAAATTAGAACATGGTGTGCACGCACATCCTATGCATAATGAATCCACTGCTGGCGCTTCTTTGTTTATTGTGAATCCTTTTTCTTGGAAAGGTTTTATGACTATGCTGAGCACACATCCTTCTACTGAGGATAGAGTGAAGCGCCTGCGGGCAATGAAGTTTTGAAAAGGTTTATATATCTTGTTTGTCTCTTTTAAGCTGGTATGAAAAAAAAGGTGACTCCGAAGAAGGCTCTTGTTTTTCCTGAGCTTGCGTTTCTTAAGAAGAAAGGAAGGGTGAAGAAGCCTTTGCATTTATCTCATGTTTCTGTTTCTCTAAAAAAGAAAAAACTTTTACATAAGAGTCCTGTTCGTAAGAAAATTTTAGCTCCTTTAAAATTATCAGCTGTTCCTGTTCCTCCAAAAAATATTTTGCGTTTCCCAGAAGTTGATGAGCTTAAGAAGAAAGCACTCATTGAAAGGAAGAAGGAGAGAATTGTATTCTTGAGACAAAGAGAACTTGAAAGAAAAGTAAAGGGACAAGAGAAATTGTTACGAGTGAGGAAAAGGAGAGAAGAAAAACTCTTGCGAGAGAAGAAAAAGCGTCTTGCTATGCAGGAGAAAATGCGTGCTAAGAAACTTTTGCTTGCACAGAAGAAATTGAGGAAAGAAGGGCCTATTGTTACTGTGCTTCCAGAGCATGTTTTGGAGCCTTTGCGATTTGAAGAGCTTCAGCCTGTTGAAGAAGAGCTGCATCCTGCCCAAGCTTTTGAATTTTCTCAGGTTGATCCCTGGCAAAAGTGTGTTGAACTTGTGCATAAGTGCAGAGATGCAGTAGCCAATGGTAATTTTGATTTTGCTGTTATTTATTATGAAGAAATACAACCCTTCTTGGATAAGGTTTCTGATGCACAGAGAGCTGAGGTGGTAGAGGCTTTGCAGGAAGTCTATCAGGATATGGAAATGTTAGAGCTGCATAAACTGCGCGTTCGTTTGCAGAAAAGCCGTTCATTATTTTCTTAGCCATTCAATTTCTTCTTCTTCAAGTTCGAGTTCTTGCTGGATTGCTTTCTGAAGAATAACATTTTTTAAGTAGGGAAAGCTATCCTTTATTGCTCTTTTTTTTGAGGTGTGTGTTGCTTCTGCTATTTTTTCTGCGATTGATTTTTTCTTGGCATATTTCATGTTTGCCTGCCAGAGTTTGAGAAGTCTTGTTGTTCTGGTGTATTCGATCATGCTGGGGTTTGTTTCTTTTTTTGCAAATGCGACTCCTGCGGTGAGCAGTGCATTTATGTAAATAAGAAAACGCCAGTGCTGCCATCTTCGTATTCTCCCATTGTAGACATCTGCTTTTGAAATGGCTGTGTATGCTTTGTTGAGATCTGCCCCTTTGTATTCTTTGGGGAGGTTTTCATCGAGCCATAAAAGGCATTCATTGATATCTTCATTGCTTTTGTCAAAAATGTTATAGACTTCTTCCCATTTTTTTCCTTTTAAGATTTTTCTGAGGCAGAAGAGTAGATCTTCTTCTTTATCGCGTTCTCCTTTTTCTTCTGTGTTGAGTATCTTGGTAATTCCATAGGTTTGCAGGTCGGTAATTGCAGCTCTCATATCTCCTTTACTCCATTTTCCTATTTCTGTAAGAATTTCTTCTGTACTTTCTATTCCTTCTTTCTCTGCAATATTTTTTAATACTTCTCTCATTGCTTCAGTTTTTATGGGATTGAATTCTATCAAAGTGCATTTTCTTCTGAGTTTTGAGAATTTATCATCCCATGGGTTTATGCAGGTGATGATTACTGGAAATTTTGTTGATTCTAGGAGGGATTCTATTGCTGGCAATCCTCCACGATCTTTTGTGCCACTCAATGCATCAATGTCATCAATGAGAATAATTTTTCCTTTTGAGAAAAGGCTATGCTGCGTCATGGCGCTGCCCAAAATATTTTGAATGTTTTCTTTGTTTCTTACATCAGATGCATTTATTTCAAATACTTCTAGATTTTTTTCTTTTCCAAGAAGATGTGCGGTGATTGTCTTTCCTGTTCCTGTCGGACCATGAAAGAGAAGCGGTTTCTTTATGGTCAGTGCTTTTTCTATTGTAAACAAGGCTTTTTCTTGTCCGACTATCTCATTTAGATAATTCGGTTCATATAGTTTTGTCCATGGCTTCATTTTCCATAGTACGCAAGCAGGGCTTCTAGTTGTACAAATTCATCTGCTCCCTCTACCATGCGGAATTCTATTTCTCCACACTTGTCTATGAAATCTATTCTCTTTTCTTCAGGAACTTCTTTTAGTAAAATGGTTTCTTTTTGAATTTGTTTTAAAATGTCTAGTCCTGAGAGCCCGTGCTTGAGCATCGTATCTAAGAGTAATGATCTTGCTCGGATGAATTGCCTTGCTGTTGCGAGGAGAAGAATTTCTTTTATTTCCTGGGGTTCTGCTGCGGATACTAATGAGTAAATAAGATTTTCATTTATTCTTTTGTCAATGGATGCACAACTTTGCAGTACATTTGTAATTTTTCTTACATCTCCTCCGCTAATGTTCACCAAAGCCTTTACTGTGGTGTTGTCCATTTGGAGGTTTTCTTGTGTAATTATTTTCTTGACATATTCTTCTATTTCTTCTTCAGTTAATGGTTTGAACCTGAATACTGTGCATCTACTTTGGATAGGATCAATGATTTTGCTGGAATAGTTGCAATTATGGGAAATAAATCCATTTGAAATGAAGTTAGGATTACCTTTGCAAGTTATATCTAAAACTATATCTTCTTGGATTATTTCAATTTCTTCTATTTCATTTAAAATAAGAATTTCATTATACATGTATTCTTCTTTCCACCTGTTAAAATTTTTAATTTGCTTTCTGGGTAGGCCTACTATTTTTCCTTTTATTTGATGGTTAATAAAATCTGTGCTTATGTTTAATGTTTTTGCAATATTGGTCTTTTTTGATTCAGTCTCAAGTATTATTAAGGCTTGTTTTCCTTTTTCCCCCCATTTTTCTATCGCATTTTGTTTATATTTTAAGTATTCTCCACTTATTCTCGCTAGATTTATTTTTTCTTTTTCATAACAATAACCTATTCTTGTGAAAAAGTTATGGAGATTAGAATTATTTGCTTTGATGTGTAATTCAAATGTTAGTACTGGAAAATTATCTTTCTTTCTCCATTCTTTTTTATCTCTTATATTTACATAGGATTCAACTTTAAAATCTTTTAATATATTAGAAATTTCTTTAAGAAATTCTTCCATGTCATTTTTGAAAGGAATTGCTTTGTTTTGTCTTAGTGCTAATGGCTGAGAGTTTTTGTTTTTCCATCTTGGGCTATCTCCGTCAGCTCCAAATAAGGCTCGTAGATATTCTCTTTTGGCTAGGATAGTACCATTTACAATAAATTCTGGGACTCTATATGGACTTATTACTTTATCTCCTTTTGCAAGACCAAGGTATTGTAATAATAAGGAAAAGGCTATTGAATCAAGGTAGAAATATGTAGAAATTCCTTTTATTTCTCTTCTGCCTATATAATTATTAATTTCTTTTGATTCTGTTTTAGAGTAATTATTATAGCCTATCTTTTGGAGATCCTTTTTCACTTCTTCTAGGGTTGGCTTATTACCAGAAAAATAAACTCTTCCATTTTTTTTGGTAATGTGCCCGTCTCCAGTTATAAACCCACAAATTCTTGCAAGTGCTGCAATTATTTCAATATTGTTATATGTTATGTCTAAGATATCTTTTCTTTTCAATTCTCCTATAATTCTATCGATTCTGCCATGTGTTGTAAACTTCTCTTGTTTATGTACAGCTATGTAGGATATGGAGAGTTTAAATTCTTCTTCTATAAGTTTTCTAATATCCATATCAGTTCTTAGTTGCATTAGAATATTATTGTTAGTTAAAGTGAGAGTTTGGTTTCTGAGGTTTCCTTTTCTTTGAATAATATCTTTTTTCTTAAGCTGGGTTATTAGATAATTTGTTCCCATTCGGGTAATATTGAGTTTATCTTGTAGCTCTTTTCTTGAAATAGCTTTGTTTTCTTTTATTATTTGATAGACTTCATATTCTCTTTTTGTTAGACCCCTATTCTTAAGATTCATTTCTTTAAGCTCTTTTATTCTGGTAAATATTTTTTTCTTATCTATTGATTTTAATTTTCTAAATTCTTTCGCAATTACTAGATTCTTAAGATTTAAATCCTCCTCGCTTTTATCTAAAAAATTAATGAACTCTTTTAGATTGATGATGTTTTCCTGTTTGTCTTCTAAAGGGGTTCCTTCTGTTGCAGGGAAAATAAGAAGTTTATCTTCTTTTGTTATTTTTCCCGCTTCTTTCCATCCTTCTACGGTTAAGAGTTTGTGATCATCTGTGACTTTGATATTTCTTCCGGTGTTTGTTTTTATAGCTAAGACTTTTTTTCCTATTGAAGATGCAGGTAATTCAACTCCAGCAATTATTTTATCTATTTTTAGGGAAGATTTTTCTTTTGTAAGATTAGTGATACTATTTCCTGTTCCTTTTTCCATTAATTCTAATATTGTTTTTATATTTGTTTCTCTATCTTCACTAAGAAGAATCTTTGTGTCTGGAGTAACACAGCTTAGTATAAATCTGGTGGTGAGAACGAAATTTTCCATGGTTCTTCTTAATGCCTGCTGTGCTTCCTTCGTTAATGAGTCACATTCATCTAAGAAAATTATTTTAAATGGAACATTGCCCATTGCTTTTGTTTTTGCGAATTCTTTAATTGTGTTTCTTACCACATCAATGCCACGCTCGTCCGACGCGTTTAATTCGAGAAAACTGTTTTTCCATTCTGGGCCAAAGAGCTCTTTTGCGATGACTAGTGCGATACTTGACTTGCCTACTCCTGCAGGCCCTGCAAGCATGATGTGGGGCATATTCTTTTGCTCAACAAAAGCCTTGATTCTTTCTACAATCTTTATCTGCCCTTTGATTTCTGAGAATTTTTGCGGCCTATACTTTTCTGTCCAGATTGCTGAATCAAACATAGAAAGATAAAAAAGAAATTTGTTTATAAATTTTTGTGTAATGCTTAAGATTCTTCTTCTTCAGATTCGTCGCCGAACTCGTCTTCAGATTCTTCATGCTCTTCATCTTCAGCATCATGTTCATCTTCTTTACGAGATTCATTGTCATCTTCACCTGAAGATTCTCCAGCAATCTCTGCGAAAGCCATCTTTTTCAAGACCCTTGTAATTTTTACTTTTACTTTTTGGCCTTCCTTTGCACCAGGTATGATAACTACAAAGTTGTTTACCTTTGCAATTCCATCGCCTTTTGCACCAGTGCTCTCGATGGTTACTTCAATTACGTCACCTACTTCTACAGGTTTTCTATATCTATCTTCTGAATCCATTTTTAACTCCTTAATCCTAGCTAGCTAGGTATTCTACTGGGGTTTCTAGTAATTTATAAGTGTTTTGGTGTTTTTTCCGAAGGATTTTCTGAGAAATAGAGCTTATTGTTCTCTCGCTTCGTTTAGAAGCCTCATTGTTTTTGGACTTGGCAAGGGGTAAATGCTGATACAGGTGAAAAAGAGTAGTTATATTATATTTTCTTTTAGAAATTTCTCAAAATAAGCTTTATTGTATGAACCTAAGGTAGAATGCACAACGTTGGAAGGTTCGTAACTCTTTTCTCGTAGGACGCAATAGCTTCCTCCTCTTGGTCCACCTTGAATATGAAGAAAAACATATTCTAATCCTGTTAGTTCTTGAATTTCATCTAAAAGAGCTATTGCCCTATTTGCGAGGTAGGGTCTTGTTTTTAATGCTTCTTCAGGTGATTCATTTCTAAAACTAAAATAATTCTCTAAATTTCTAATCCCTTGCTCTTTGTTAAAGACTTTTCTTGTTTCTGGATCTAAATTAAGTGGTATCATCTTTAGTATTATGGCCTCATTGTTTAAATATTTTCTGAATCTCTTGAGTTTGTGCAGAAAGTTTCTTTTGTGTGTTAAGTAAAACCTTTGTGTAAAAAAATCCTTGAAATTTTATTAAATTTTTATTTTTTGAGTTTCTTCTCTTTTAAACAACTACTACAAATAATTTTTACATGCTCTATCCATATTGGATTTATATGTACCTTAATGTAGGTCGTTGCTTCCTTTTCTGGAATTTGTAGTTCACAGGCTTCACAGTTTAGCTGATACATAGACTTTCCTCCTATTTTTTGATAAGCCCAGAAGTCAATCTTTCCTTTATAAAGGTTTATTTTAAATATATATTTTTTATCTTTTCATACCAAGCAAGCCCCAGCAGAGGTATGGGACTTTATTTTTGTTTTCTTTGTAGAGTATTACCTTCCCGCCTTTCTTTACATGAAAACCTGCAAAGGGGCCAAGATTAGATCGCAAGAAGTAGTCCCCTTCTTTCCAATTTTTTGTGGTTTTAGAAAGATAATCAGTAAATTCTTTTTTTGTTTTGAGATGTTCTTTTCTTAATTTAAGTTTAGGATTTGCTTTATAGACTATAGAGAACTCTGGGCGAATCTGCATGACAAGCATAGGTTTTTCGATAAGATCTTCCATTTATTTGTACTCATAGCATCACCCTTTTTCTATGCTTTATAGGCCTTTGTTTCTTTAAATAGTTTTCGTTTTGTTAGTACTGGAGGATAAATACTCTTTTTTAACAAAAGTTATATAAATTGTCTTCCATTTTTTCCCTCGTATGGAAAGTGCTTCAAAATCTCCTATGGAAAGGGAAATTCTTGCATACTGGGAAAAGAAGAAGATTTTTGCACAATTGCGGAAAAGGAATGCTCCGCATAAATCTTGGAGTTTTCTTGATGGGCCTATTACTGCAAATAATCCTATGGGTGTGCATCATGCTTGGGGGAGAACACTGAAGGATTTGTATCAACGATATAAAGCAATGCAGGGATATGATCAACGATATCAAAATGGTTTTGATTGTCAGGGTCTTTGGTTAGAGGTGGAGACTGAGAAATCTTTAGGTTTTAATTCGAAAAAGGATATTGAAAATTATGGGCTGGATAGATTTTCCAAGGCCTGCCGTGCAAGAGTGGATGAGTTCTCTGCAGTGCAGACAGAACAATCTAAACTTTTAGGGCAGTGGATGGACTGGGGCAAGGATTATTTTACTATGAGTGATGCAAACATTCAAGCTATTTGGTTCTTTCTGAAGAAATGTGAAGAAAAAGGGTTGTTGTACAAGGGGAGGAGAAGTCTTCCTTGGTGCATTCGCTGCGGGACGAGCAGTTCGAAGCATGAGATGAGTGATGATGGCTATGCTGAGCTTGTGCATCCCTCTGTGTATGCGCGTGCGAAGATTGTGGGGAGAAAAAATGAATATTTACTCTTATGGACGACTACCGAATGGACACTTTCCAGCAATATTGCCGCTGCAGTGAATCCTGCTGTTATGTATGTGCAAGCAAAGAAGGGTGAAGATGTTTATTATCTCTCTGAGGCTTTGGTGCACAAGCTAAAAAAAGATTATAGTATTTTGAAGAAAATAAAAGGAAAAGAGTTAGTCGGTTTAGAGTATGAGGCTTTCTATCCGGAGTTTGAAGTGCAGAAAGGGGTTGTGCACAAGGTTGTTGCATGGGATGAGGTTGGAGAAAAAGATGGGACTGGCATTGTACATATTGCTCCAAACTGCGGGGAAGAAGATTATCAGTTAGCAAAGAAATTAGGATTGAAAATTTTAGAGCCTACGCTTGATGAGTTTGGGAATTATAACAAAGGTTTTGGATGGCTGACTGGAAAGAATGTTGGGAGGATAAAAAAAGAGATTGTTGAAGATCTTGAAAAAAGAGGATTATTGTTTGCTGTTGAGCAGTACAAGCACAGATATCCTATTTGCTGGAGATGCAAGCATGAGCTTGTTTTCCGATTAGATTCTTCTTGGTTTATTGCCTGCGATCCTGTTCGTGCGCAGATGAAGAAAGAAGCTGCAAAAGTGGAATGGTATCCAGAGCATGTTGGAAAGCTGATGCAGGACTGGCTGGATAATATGGAAGATTGGAATATTTCTCGAAGAAGATATTGGGGCCTGCCATTGATGTTCTATGAATGCGGGAAGTGCAAGCATACTACTGTTATTGGGAGTCTGAAAGAGCTGCGAGAGAAGGCTGTTGATAAGAAAGCTGTTGATGCTCTTCCTGAATTACACAGGCCTTGGATTGATGCTGTGAAAATAACATGCTCTTGCGGTGAAATAGTTCATAGAATTACTGATGTTGGCGACTGCTGGTTAGATGCTGGCATCGTTCCTTTCTCTACTCTCCATTATTTTGATGATCAGACTTATTGGAAGAAGTGGTTCCCTGCTGAGTTGGAGATTGAGATGCGTGCACAAGTTCGTTTGTGGTTCTATGCACAGCTGTTCATGTCTGTAGTTCTCGTTGGCAAAGCTCCCTATAAAAGAGTTTTAGCATATGAAGAAGTTCGAGATGAAAAAGGAAAACCTATGCATAAAAGCAGTGGGAATGCAATATGGTTTGATGATGCTGTTGAAAAGATGGGCACTGATGTGATGCGCTGGCAGTACTGTATTCAGAATCCGCAGTTTAATGTTAATTTTGGCTATGGACCTGCGAAGGAAGTGCAGAGACATTTGTTTATCATTCATAACCTTGCGCGTTATGTGAAAGAGAACTGTGTAAAGCGAGCAAAGAGTTATAGCACTGATCCTGCGAGTGCGTGGATACTTTCTAGGCGAGAGAGATTAGTGCAGGATGTTACTGCTTCTTTAGATGCTTTAGAATATCACAAGGCAATGGAATCTTTGAAGAACTATTTGTTGTTTGATTTATCCAAGACCTATGTGCAGTTTATCCGGGATGATTTAGATGATGCGAAGGTGCAGAAGGGGTTGTATGATTGTTATCTTACTGGAATAACTTTGCTTGCACCCTTTTTACCTTTCACTGCAGAAAAGATTAATTTAGATCTTTTTGCTGAAGAGTCTATTCATCTTCAGGAATGGCCAAAAGTGCAGAAGAAATATTTGAAAGAAGCACTTGAAGAAGGGATGCAAAATAGTTTGGATATCTTGCAGATGCTTATGGCTGCTCGTGATAAAGAAAAAGTTAATGTTCGCTGGCCTTTGCAAAAAGCAGAAGTGCATGTGCAGAAAGAATTTGATGTGAAAAATTTGAAGGATTTTGTTCCTTTGCTTTTGAAACAGGCGAACTTGAAAGAATTAGTGTTTGTGGCTGCGAAAAAAGAAAGTAATATTGAGATGCATGTTGTTTTAGATTTGAAGCAGACTCCTGCATTGGAAGCTGAGGGTTTCTCTCGGGAAATTATGAGGAGAGTCCAAGCTTTACGAAAGGAAGCTGGGCTTCAACGAGAGGATAGTATCGTCTTGTCTGTATTTGTTGAGGGTGTTGACTTGTTTGTGTGGAAGAAACATATTGCAGAAAGGTGTGGTGCAAAGAAAATATCTTTTGTAAAAGCTGAAAAGATGAAGCATCATAGCGAGGGAGATATTAAGGAGAAGAAATTTTTTATAGGGTTTGATGTTCTTTAAGGTTCGGACAGATGGCATGCCTCTGCGTCAGATTTAAATGGGCAGCTTCTTTTTCTTTTCTTTATGGATCAAGAGCATTCCATTAAACTGTTTGAAAATAAGAAAGTACGAGTTCAGTGGGTTCAAGAAGAGGAGAAATGGTACTTTTCTATAGTTGATGTAATAGGGGTTCTTACTGATAGTGTTGATCCTGGAGCTTATTGGCGTAAATTTAAAGAACGCCTAAAAGCTGAAGGAAATGAAAAAACTGTGACAAATTGTCACGCTTTGAAATTGCTTGCATCTGATGGCAAAATGAGGCTTGCTGATGTGGCTGATACAGAACAAATTCTTCGTTTGGTACAGTCTATCCCTTCAAAAAATGCTGAACCTTTCAAACTCTGGCTGGCAAAAGTGGGTTATGAAAGGATTGAGGAGACTGAGGATCCGGAGCTTGCTTTTGAGAGAGCGATGAAGACTTATTTACAGAAGGGTTATTCTCGCGAATGGATAAATCAAAGGCTTAAAACCATTGAGATACGGAAAGAGCTGGAGTGGATAAACCATCTGATTTTGCTCTTCTTACTAATGAAATAACAAAAGCTTGGTCTGGCAAGACTGTTTCTGAGTATAAACAGTTCAAGAATCTTAAAAAAGAAAACTTGAGAGATAATATGACCAATATGGAGCTTGTTTTGAATATGCTTGCAGAGGTTACTAGCACAGAAATATCAAAGAAAGAAAATCCTAAAACATTTGTGGAAAGTAAAGATATCGCTGTGAAGGGCGGCACTATTGCAGGGAATGCACGAAAGGATATTGAGAAAAGATTAGGGGAGAGTATTATCGCTTCTAAAAATGCAAAAGAGCTTTTAGATCAGTCTAAGAAGAAGTTAGCTTTTCAAAAGAAGGGGAAACCTTAAAAGGAAACCATATATTCTTTTTTTATGCCTTTTTTAAAAAATAAAGTTGTTGTCATTACAGGTGCGAGTTCTGGCATTGGTGCAGCGAGTGCGTTGGCCTTTGCACGAGAAGGGAGCACTGTTGTGCTTGTTGCACGAAGAAAAGAGAGATTGCTCGCATTACAGAAAAAGATTCGTGCTCTTGGTAAGGAGTGTTTTGTTTTTCCTGCTGATATTTCACGAAAGAAAGAAGTGGAGAAATTGTTTTCTTGGATTAAAATTACATTAGGGGCTGTTGATGTTCTTGTAAATAATGCTGGGATTGCACGGAATAGTTCTTTGTTATTGCATTCCGAGAAAGATATGCTTGATACCTTTGCAGTGAATTTTTATGGGGTTTTTTATTGCACGCAGGAAGCTGCTAAATTGATGACTGAAAGAAAAATGCAAGGACATATTATTACTGTCTCCTCTGTTTTAGGTTTGCTTGCTTTGCCAAACAGAAGTGTGTATTGCGCTTCCAAGCATGGAGTCACTGGGTTCATGCGCGCCTTGCGATGGGAGCTGAAGAAAGAAAAAATTAAGGTTTCTCTCGTGCATCCTGCTGGTGTCGATACTGAAATAGTTTCGCAGTTCAGCAAAGTGAGAAAAAGGTGGAGCATGCTGCGTTCCGAGGATCTTGCAGAGTATATTGCTGCTCTTGCTTCTCGGTCTTTCCTGCGTATTCTTGCTGTAAGATTCCTTAATATTTTTAGAAGGTTCTATTATCTTGTGAAATATTACCCTAAATAGTCCTCTTTAGGGGATAGCATAGCTTTAAATAGGTTTATAAAGAGGTTTTCCTTCATTATTACGACAAAATACACATTGGAGGCTATACTATGGCAGTTAAGAAAGAAATCAAGATTGTAAATATTGTTGCAACTGCAAGCCTTGAACGAGCGATTCCGCTTGTGAAACTTGCTGAGGCACTCCCAAATACAGAATACAACCCAGAACAATTTCCAGGGTTGGTTATGAGAATTAAAGACCCAAAAACTTCTGCTTTAATTTTTAGTTCAGGTAAGATTGTTTGCACTGGTGCAAAGTCTATGCAGATTGTAAAAGATTCTATTGACATGATTATTAAAAATGTTGAAAAGATTAAAGTGAAGATCACTGTTCAACCGAAGTTTACTGTTCAAAACCTTGTTGCATCTGGGTCTATTGGTTTGGATTTAAATCTCAATGCATTGGCAGTTCAGTTAAGCAACACAGAGTATGAACCAGAACAATTCCCTGGGTTGGTCTATAAGCTTCCTAATACTCGAGCGACTTTCTTGTTGTTCAGCAATGGAAAAATTGTTTGTACGGGAACACGATCTGAAGCTAAATTGCATGAAGCAGTTGATTTGCTCATTAAAGAGCTGGCTAAGGTTGGGTATAAATAGAAATGCCTCTAGAACAATTAGATTTTCAAGTTTGTAAGGATAGAATTGCTGAGGGGAAGCGTGATCTTTTGACTGGCGGGTTTATTTTTTCTTCTTCTTTGTTTCTTAGTGGTGCTTATTTGGGCGAGCTTATTGAGAAACATATACTCTATGAGAATATTGATTATCTTTATTCTTCTTCTGTTTTTGGTGGTTTAGGTCTTGTTACTCTTTTTGCTTATGATTGTCTTCGCAGTGGTTTTAAAAATTATTGTGAGGGTTCTGTGCTTGAAGAGAGGTTAACTCAACTGGCAAGAGAAGAATGGCTGAAGAGAAAGAGTGAATAATAAAACTTATGAACTTGTGAAAAATTCTTAAATTAGGTGATCTTGTCTTGAATTTACTTATAAAGGATATGATTATCTTTTCCGTTCTAAAATCTAATTTATTCTTTTTTATTTTCTAGAAGTTCTTTAGAAAGTGTATTAAAATGTTTGTCATTATTTGTTATATATCAATTACTTGAATTTCCTTTATTTTCTTGAATTCTTTATCAAAAGTTGCTATTTGTTTTATCCCTAATTTTCTCATTAAGATTATGCAGGTGCAATCTGTAAAACTAAAATTGTTTTTCTCCTCTTGAAATAATTTCCAAGCTTCTTCAAAGCAAATTTGATCTACTTTTGCAATCTTGTATTCGGAGTTGAGAAGGTGTTGCCCAATTTCATTTGCTAGATTTTTATTTGCTTTTCTTAAGGCTACTGTTACTGTTTCATCAAAAATATATTCAGAGGTAATAGCTTGTTCCTGTCTTTCTATTATATATCTTTTTAGAATTTCTTTTGCCTTTTTGTGGTGTACGTCGTTTGTATTTGCATATGCACAAAAAATACTTGCATCAATAAAGATAGTCATTGGTAAAGTGCCTTGTCTGTTTCTTCACTGATTCTTTCGGTTCCTTTTCCCCAAGGTTTTGGTTTGAAATCTAAAAAACTCCTCTTTTGTTTTTTCTTTTCTATTTTTAACCATTGTTGCATAGCTAAAGTTAATGCTTGGCCAATTTTTAGACCTTCTCTTGTAGATTCTGCCTTGAATTCTCTGAAAGTGTTTTTATCTACTTCTTTCACGCTGAGCTGTGTTGTTGTCATACTTGTATTACTAGTATTACTTCTTAATAAACCTTTCTCTTCTTTTTCTGAAAATCTTTCAAAAAGTATTTGGAAAGAGTTATAAATGAGTTTTGTTATGGATTTTAGTATGGAAATGAAGACTCTTCAAAAACAGAAAAAGCTCTCTGATGCTGAACAGACTATTGCTGATATTCGAGCATTTCGATGGGAAGAATCTAAGAAAATAAAGACTTTTGAGGATGTTGAGAGGTATTGCAGAGAAGCTCGTGCTAAATATGAATGTTTGCTTCAACATGTTAAGAAAAAGAAGAACCTTTCTTAGAACCAATACATTATAGTTTCTGGCTTTAAAGTGTTACTATATTCTTTTCCTCTTAGGAGTAGCTCTTTATCACGAGTTATAAGGGTGTAATTTCTTGTCTTTGCAGTTGCAATATGAATACAATCAAAAAATGAAAGTCTATATCTTTCTTTGGATTCAATCTCTCTTGCTAGGGTAATTTCTTCTTCTTTTACAACTATAGCTTCTGCATTTTTTTCTATAAGAAGGATGGCCTCTGGAAAATTTATTTTTCTTATTATTTCTCTTCTTACAAAATCCGAGATAATAATATCCCCTTTATATTGTTGTAGGAATAGTTCTGCAATCTTCCATACAGGCAGGCCTTGGATTTTTATCTGTTCTTTATTCAAAAGATTTAACCAGATACAGGAATCTACATAATACTTTGTCATTTTGCCTAGAAGATTTATTCCCTTAAAAAGACTTTAGAGGAAAAAACCGAAAATCTTTCAAAAAAAGCACCTAAATCTTTATATTTGGCTTTTGACCTTTTGGGTGCATGGCGATAGATGCAGCAGAGCAAATAGAGAAGTTTCAGGAATTTATTGAGCAGAGCTATCAGAAACAACTGCATGAGAATATGAATAAGGGCCTGAATTATCTTCTCGTTGATTTCTTTGATATTACTAAGTATGATCCTAAGCTTGCAGATCAGTTGTTAGAGGAACCTGAGGAAACGACTAAGGCTGCGGAGATGGCTTTAGAGCAGTTTGAAGTGAAAAAAGGTTTTCGTATTCGTTTTCGAAATTTACCTAAGTCTCAGGAGATTTATATTCGTAATCTGCGAAGCAAGCATTTGAATAAATTTATTGCCATGGAAGGCATCATCAGGCAGAGCTCTGAGGTACGACCGCAAGCTGTAAGTGCAAAGTTTGAGTGTCCTTCCTGCGGGAATACTATTACTATGCCTCAGATTGATCAGCAGTTTCGTGAACCTTCGCGATGCAGCTGCGGGAGAAAAGGAAAGTTTCGATTACTCTCAAAAGAGTTGGTTGATGTACAAAGGCTTGTGATTGAGGAGTCTCCTGAAAATCTTGAGGGTGGTGCACAGCCGAAGAGGATGCAGATATTTTTGCGGGAAGATCTTGTTGAACCTAGAATGGAGAAGCGAACAACTCCAGGGACAAGAATTCTTACGAATGGGCTTTTGTATGAAATTCCTATACAAACAAAAACTGGTGCTACTTCAACACGATTTGATCTTGCAGTGCAGGCAAATTATATTGAGCCTGTAGAGGAGGATTATTCTGAGATTTCCATCAGTCCTGAGGATGAAAAGGAAATTAAGAAATTGGCGAGGGATAAGCAAGTGAATGAGCGATTAATACGAAGCATTGCTCCTTCTATTTATGGGCATGAAAAAATCAAAGAAGCAATTCTTTTGCAGCTGTTTGGCGGTATTCGAAAGACAAAGAAGGATGGCACCATTGTGCGAGGAGATTTGCACGTGCTTTTGGTTGGCGATCCTGGATGTATTGCTGGTGATTCTCTGGTTGCTTTGCATAATAAAGGATTGAAGCAGATTCAATCTCTTGGAAAAGAACATGGACAGTCTATTCATATTCCTGTTGTAAAAATAAGAAAGAATAGTATGGATAAGGCTTATGATTATGCAACTGTTTTTCAGAAGTATGAAAAGCAACCTGTTCTAAAGCTTGTTACTGAAACAGGAAAAGAAATCATTTGTACACTCAATCAGCCTGTTTATACTGAAGAAGGGTGGAGGAGGGCAGATTGTCTTACTCTTGGAGAGAAAATTCGTGTTATGCCTCATATTCCACATCTTGTTACTGATTTGGTATCGACAGAATTTAGTGCTCTAAAAAGGACATATGGACCATTAAAAGAGGTTCATCTTCCGGAATTTTTTGATTCTGAAC
This sequence comes from Candidatus Woesearchaeota archaeon, assembly GCA_016235495.1. Lineage (GTDB taxonomy): Archaea > Nanobdellota > Nanobdellia > SCGC-AAA011-G17 > GW2011-AR17 > JAGVZZ01. The sequence continues at coordinate 3,686 of JACRKH010000064.1, read as the reverse complement.
TTGCAGCACTTTGTGGATATATTTTGGGTGATGGAAATTTGCATCCTAAAGGCTACAGAGTAACTTGTTATATCAATGAAGAAGAAAAAGAGCTTCTTGCTCAACTACAGTCTCTTTGGAAAAATGTCTTTGGAGTTGAAGCAGCTTCTATTCTTAGGAAAGCTTCGCCTCATCTTATTATTGATACCAATGGGTATGAAAGGGTCATACATTCTGTGCAAGATCTTCATCTTTTAGAAGTCAATAGCAAACAAATAGCTCATTCACTTTCTTTCTTGTCTACAAAGCGTGTTCCACAGAAAATATTTCAGAGTCCTAAAGCAGTTATTGCTAGCTTTTTACGCTGGCTTTTTGAAGCAGATGGGTGTGCTTTTGGAAATGGAAGAGGGAGGACTTCGATTCAATTAAAATCCCGAAGCCCTGGGTTGTTGAAAGATGTACAGCAACTTCTTTTATTTTTTGGTATTCAATCTCGAATTATAGAAGATAATCTTTGTATACGAAGGGCTTTGGATATGGATCAGTTTATTACAGATATTGGCTTTGTTTCTCAGAAAAAGAAGAATGCTCTTTTGAGAGTATCTGCGGTAGTTGAAGAAAGAAAAGATAAGAGACAATTACGAAAGCGTTATCAATCTTGGGAGAAAGTAGTATCTTTAGATTTTGCAGGTGTTCAGGATGTTTATGATTTTGAAGTGCCTGTGAGCAAGTCGTTCATTGCTAATGGTATACTCTGTCATAACTCTGGTAAAAGCCAGATGCTTACCTTTGTAAATAATACTGCACCTAAATCGCGGTATGTTGCTGGGCGAAGTGCTAGCGGTGCTGGACTTTGTGTTTCCCCACAAAGTAAAGTGTTATTAAATCCAGGTGGAATAGAAAAAATTTCTTCCTTTGTAAATCCTAAAGTTGAGGGGCTTTCACAATATTGCCATGGGGTTTGGAGAAAAGAGAAAGTCACAGATATTAAAGTTCAAAGCATGGGATATGATTTTAAAGTACATTCTCAATATCCAGCAGCCTTGTGGAAACTTGAATCTCCTTCAAAAATGATTGAAGTTCGATTACAGTCAGGGAAAAAGATTGAACTTACTGCAAATACTCAACTTTATTCTATTCAAAATGGATATCCTCTTTGGAAAAAAAGCATAGAACTGAAAGAAGGAGACTATATTGCAACACCAAGGCAACTTATTGGTGGAAATGAGGATAAAGTGTATATTGTTGATCTTATTGATTCTAATCCTGTTGTTCATGATATAAAGGGTTTTATTCAAGAAATTGTTGTAAAACTGCAGAAAAAATATGGAAGTATAAGGATTGCAGCAAGAGCTCTGAAAGTACACGAGAATAATCTCTATCATCATTGGGTTAGAAAGGACGCTCGGGGGAATATAAAACTTCAAACACTTAAGAAACTTGCACAAGATGTTGGATTAGAATATAGAGATAAAGTTAAAACTGTCAGTTTATATAATGGAAAAAAACACAGTCTTCCCACTTTCGTTTCTTTAGATTTACTTTATCTTACTGGTCTTCTTGTTGGTGATGGCAATTTACGAAAGAGTTATCAGTTTGGTTTCTCTAATTCTTCTGAGACTTTGCAGTTGAAATATCAGTCTATCCTTCAAAAAGAATTTTCTCTTCATTTCTCTTTGCAGAAGGCTGTTACGAGTAAAAGACCTCAGTGCACTATTGCAAATTCTAGGATTTTGTCTGAAATTTTGTTGAAACTTGGTATGCAGTTTTCTCCAAAATCTAACATTATTACTTTTACTCCTATTCTTCTTCATTTTTCAAATACTCTTCTTGCTTCATTTATAGCTGGATATTTTGATTCTGATGGCTCTGTTGGAAAAAGAAAAGATAATAATAGAGTGGAGCTTGCATTTTGCTCAGGTTCAGAAGAAATGCTTAGAACTCTTCAACTTGTCTTTTTACGTTATGGCATGCATTGGAAGCTTCGTGTTCGTCAACCTGCAGAAGGAAGAATAAAAAGCAGGCTTCTCAAATGGGAATTATCGAGTTCCGCACAGTCTGAGATTGAAAAATTCTATAGACATATCCCTATTGCACATACTCTCAAGAAAAATAAAATAGAGAGCAGGCTTAAGGAGCATGTAAAGGCAGATACAAATATTGATATTATTCCATGTGTTCAATATAGAGTTAAGCAGTTATTACAATCTAAAAGAATAAGTTTAAGGAAATCACATTGGCATTCTCATGGTTTTTCACCCTGTCATCTTAAAAAAGTGTTAGATAGTGCACATATAAAGGATGAGGGGCTCTCTTATTTAGCCGAAAGTGATCTCTTCTGGGAAAAAATTGTTTCAGTATGTGAATTTGATTCTCCTTATGATTATGTTTATGATTTAACAGTTGAGGATTCTCATAATTTTGTCGTGGATGGGATTTTGGTTCATAATACTTGTAGTGTTGTCAAAGATGAGTTTCTCCGAGGCTGGGCACTAGAGGCAGGAGCGATGGTGCTTGCTGATAAAGGAATTCTTGTGCTTGATGAGATGGATAAAATCTCTAAAGAGGATACTTCTGCACTGCATGAGGCCATGGAGCAACAAAGTTATCATCCAGAATTTAAGATTATGTTTGCTGATGGGAGTGTTGAGAAGATTGGCTCATTTGTTGATCAGCTTTTTGAAAAATATCCTGAAAAAAAACAATTGGGTAAGAATTGTGAAATACTTCCTGTTTCTGATATACATGTTTTAACAACTGACTTTAAAAAAATTTTTTCTATACCAGTAAATAGAGTAAGCAGGCATGCAGCTCCAGATTTTTTTATAGAGGTTACTTTTAGTCATGGCAGAAAGGTTGTTGTTACTCCAGAGCATCCTTTTTTTGTTTTTCAAAATAATGTTTATACTGAAATTGCTGCTTGTGATTTGAAAGAAGGCCTTTTTGTCCCAGCTCCGAGAAAACTCCCTTTTTTAGAAAAGAAAAATACTCTTATTCAGTCTGATTTACGTTTTGTTAAAATTAAAAGTATAAAAACTATTAAAAATACAGATGCACAATGGGTATATGATGTTACTGTTGAGCCCACACAGAATTTTTTAAGTGAGGGACTTGTACTTCATAATAGTATTTCTGTTGCAAAGGCGAATATACAAGCTACGTTGCGAACACAAACTTCTATCCTTGCGGCTGCAAACCCCAAGCTGGGGAGGTTTGATCCTATAACTCCTATTCCTAATCAGATTGATATGCCTCCTGCTTTGATTAATAGGTTTGATTTGATTTTTGTCATGCGTGATTTGCCTAATAAAGATTTGGATGAAAAGATTGCTACTCGAGTCTTGGATTCACATGCTGCAAAAGAACCTGCGCCAGAGATTGAAGCAAAGTTTATCAGGAAATATCTTGCGTATGCAAAGCAGAAAGTGTTTCCCAAGCTGACACAGAAGGCAATTGATGTTATCAAAGCTTATTATGTTGAGCTGCGTTCTACGAGCACACATGGTGATGGAGGAATTAAACCTATTCCTATTTCTGCGAGACAGTTAGAGGCTGTTGTTCGATTAGCTGAGGCTTCTGCTCGGATAAAATTAAAGTCTGAGGTTGAAGAAGAGGATGCTATTCGTGCTGTTGCTTTGCTTAGATATTGTATGACTGAAGTTGGGATGGATCCAGAGACAGGAAAGATAGATCTTGACAGGATGACT
>JACRKH010000065.1 GCA_016235495.1 Candidatus Woesearchaeota archaeon | reverse complement strand
TCTTTCTATTTCTGGAACAATCTTCTTCCAATCATATTTTTTCCTAACTTCGGCTCTAGCAGCAATTCCAGATTCTCTATCTGTCCATGCAATTTTTGCTTTTTGTACAAGTGATTCCAGATTATCTGGCTCAAACAAAAACCTTGCTTACAAGACCTTATCAAATATTGCCGAGAAACAAGAGAGACTACGATTGAGAAAGTATTCTTAGCTAAGAGGCAGATCAATTAATTTTTCATAAAGAGCTTTATTTTCATTAGAAAATCTTCTCTTTCTATCTCCTTGCAGCATCCTTATAACTCCTGTCTCTTTTGACGGAACAACATAATTCTTAAGAAACATTTATAAACCCTCTCAAAGCCAAAAAGAGCAATGAAAGTCATCTACATTCCAGGAAAAGCAAAGCATGCACACATATCCGAATTAATGCACAAAGTGCAGATAAAAGAAAAATATGCTATAGTGACCACAGTGCAATTCTTAGAAGAAGTAGAAGCACTAAAGGATAAAGGTTACAAAGTCCTCGGACAAATCCTTGGCTGCAACACACAATCCACAAAAAATACAGATGTGCAAGCTTACCTTTACATTGGGACAGGATTATTCCACCCATTAAACCTCGCATTCACCAGCAAAAAACTAGTGTACATTCTGGATCCCATGACTCAGGAGTTTTCCAGAATCACAGAAGAGCAAGTAACACGCTACGAAAATAAAAAGAGGGGAATGCTTCTCAAATATTACAATGCAGACAAAATTGGTATAATTGTTTCTATAAAATCAGGGCAGAACCTTCTCCCCAGAGCATTGAAATTCCAAAAGACTTGTGGAAAGAAAGCATACATCTTCATGTGCGACACCATAAGAAACTTAGAAGATTTTCCAGATATTCAATGCTGGGTGAACACTGCCTGTGTGAGAATCTTTGAAGATGACTTGGGGGTTCCATTAGTAAACATAAGAGATGTTGAACAAAATAATAAAGGGCCAGTATTGCAGATTGATGAATAAAGAAGGAAAAGCTTAAAAGTTCTCAAAGAATCCTTCTCAGAATGAAAGATGAACAGGTATTAAAAGACCTTCATGCATTTATGCAAAGCAAAGGCTTTGTCTATGGTCCTTTCCCAGAGATTTACAATGGCGTTTCTGGTTTCTATGCATATGGCCCGCTAGGAAAATTACTCAAAAACAAAGTAGAAAATTCTGTGCGCAGCTTATTCTTCAGCAATGGCTTTCGTGAACTTGAATGCCCTACAGTCCTGCCTGATATTGTCTGGGAAGCATCTGGGCACTTAAACACATTTGTAGACAAAACCATAGAATGCTCTAAATGTAAATCTATATTCCGTGTAGACAAACTCATTGAAGAGTTCAGTAATAAGGACACTGTAGGAATGTCCGACAAAGATTTGCTCGCAGTAGTAAAGAAAGAAAAGATTTCCTGCCCTTCCTGTAAAGGAGCATTCAAAGAAGAAATCACTGCATACAATCTTATGATGAAAACAGAAGTTGCTGGCAAACCCTTCTCACTGAGACCAGAAACTGCAACAGTAACCTACTTGCCTTTCAAACGATTAAACGAATACTTCAGAAAACTTCCCTTCGCAGTCTTTCAGATTGGAAAAGCATACAGAAATGAAATTTCTCCAAGACAGCATTTGCTCAGGCTCAGAGAATTCACACAGGCTGAAGCACAATTATTCATAGACCCCAAAGAAAAAAACAATTGGGAAAAATATGAAGGAATAAAAAAAGAAAAACTTCCTCTCTATACCTCTCATCAGCAGGAAAAGCAATTAAAAATAGAAACTCTTTCTCTCGATGATGCAATCAAACACAAACATATCAAATCAAAAGCATATGCTTGGTGTTTGCACTTGGCATATAAACAGTTTCTCAGCATGGGTATTCCAGCAAATAAAATTAGAATCAGACAGCATCTAGAGAATGAACGTGCATTCTATGCAGATGATGCATGGGACATTGAAATTAACCTCAACACCTTTGGCTGGACTGAATGCTGTGGCGTGCATGATAGAACAGACTATGACTTAAAGAAACATGCAGAATTCTCCAAACAAAAATTAGAAGCAGTGCGTGACAATGGAGAAAAATACATACCTCACATTTTAGAAATAGCCTTTGGTACTGATCGTCCTTGTTTTGCACTCATGGATATTTTTTATGAAAAGAAAGAAGAAGGAGAAGGAAAGACTATGTTCAAGCTTCCCTATAATATAGCTCCTATTGACATTGCAGTCTTTCCATTAATGAAAAAAGATGGACTTCCAGACTATGCAGAGCATATCAAACAACTTCTTGAAAGAGATTTCATTGTGGACTATGATGAATCTGGAACAATTGGAAAAAGATATTTGAGAGCTGCAGAATCCGGAACAGCATATGCCATCACGATTGATTATGATTCTTTGAAGAATAAAGATGTTACTATCAGGGATAGAGATTCTGAACACCAAATCAGAATAAAAGAAACAGAGCTCAAAGAAGCCATTCGTAAATTACTCAGTGGAGAGATGGCCTTTCCTCAGAAAGCATAAAACAATAAATTTATCAACTTCTAAAAATAATTCTCAAGCAAGGACCAGTAAGTCAACCCGGTAGACTGCTCCCATGGCATGGGAGATGCTTCGAGTTCAAATCTCGACTGGTCCATAAAATTTATAACCTGAGTAATAATTTTCCAAATATGGCAAAAAGCTATGAAATGTTAAAGGAATGGTTTAGAGCATTTCCGGAGCCAAATGGAGCTCTTCGTGCACATCGTCTTCTTGCATATATGACAGACCAAAAAAAAATATTTGGGGCAAGAACAATGAGCCCAGAGGATGATAATTTATCCGCATATTTAAAACATGATTGGGATAGTATAGATATAGGGGTAGGAAATTGCCAGGATGTCATAAACACTCTTCCAGGAATATTCCAAAGCCTAGAAAAACTAAATCTTGTGGAAAGAGTAGGTTCTTCATATAAGTTAAAAGAAGAAATATAGAAACCTTTAAAAGATATTAGAATTTCTTCAACAAATATCTATTGGGCTCGTAGCTCAGCCTGGGAGAGCACTACGCTGAAGACGTAGGTGTCCTGGGTTCAAATCCCAGCGAGCCCACCTTTCTACTCCACAAAGCTTAAATATGCTCAATAAAAAAAGAATATCATGGCAATGAAACCAATAAATTCAAAAGCTATCAGCCACATCATTAGAGACTTAGAAGGTCCTTTCACGTATGCAAGATTTAATTTTCAAATTTTTCCAACAAACCCACAGAATATCAGAGCAGAAAACATAGCAGAATTCCTAGAGAGATGCAGAGTAGCAAAGATTATACCCTTTGCAACAGGCTCCACAGTTTTTACTGGAGATTCTTTTGATTACAAAGAAAATCTAACGGCGCTAACACCAAGAAGCTTGCCCTCTGACTATGATAGAACACGAGCACTGCAAGAAAGAATACAAGGATTTCGCCCATATCAATTTTCCTTCCTCTTCCACAAACCCTCATTTCCAAAAGCCTTTGATAACTTCAAAACAAATTATGGAACGCTAGGAGACCTTATAGGTGCTGGATATTTGTTAAAAGATGGAGCCATATTCATGGATCCAAACAAGACAGGATCAATAGATGTTTCAAAATTAGTGGAGATAGCCTTCGAAGAAATACCCGAACCAAAAATAGAAATTACAGCACCTGAAGCATTGAAAGAATACGAAACAAACCTTCTTGCAAAAATAAAATAAAAAGAAACATATTTAAACTTCTACAATACTTAGAGCCTGAGGTGATCATATGAATAAAAAAGGTGCAGTCGAATTATCAATGACGACTATCATAATCATAGTTATTGGAATTACTATTCTCAGTTTAGGTTTGGTCTGGATTCGTTCGGTTTTCTCAGATGTTGGTCAGTTAACATCAGGAGCATTTGAACAAGGGCAGACACAGATTAATGAAATCTTTTCAGGGACAAATCAGCCAGTAGCGCTCTCCCCTTCTGAAACAACAATTAGCCAGGGCGCAACAGCAACTGCTACGCTCGCCATAAACAACTTAGGGCAGACAGCAGTGCAGGGAGTATATGCAGATGTTCAAGCGAAAGCATTCGGTGGAGTAGCAGCAGATAAGATTGTTTGCGGATTCTCTGACACCCTAAGCACAAAAACAAACACCTACACCCTAGAGTCAGGAAAAGGGCTCTCAGGCTTGAAAGTGCTGGTGCAGGATAAAGGGGCAGACTTAGGCACTTATGCCTGTGTCATAACCATATACAACCTGCAGGAAGGGCAGCAAACAACCAGTTTGATCATTAACCTCCAGAAATAAAGCTTTATAAAGCTCCTTTTTCTTATTTTTTACATGAAAATCCTCTCCTCATTAGAAATAAGTGTAATCGTGCAAGAACTGCAGCAATTTCTCGGTGCAAAGCTCGATCAGCTCTATCAGCCAGACCAGACTGAGATAGTCCTTGCATTGCATAAGACAGGCATGGGCAAGCATTTACTGCGTATTGTTCCAGGGACAGCACTCTACATTGCAAGCAAGAAACGCGCTTCCCCGCAAGACCAATTAAACTTCTGCAGATTCCTCAGAAAGCGGCTGGACAACACAAGACTGCAGGAAATTATACAAAAAAACAAAGAACGCATAGTCGAGTTCCACTTTGCAGGAAAAGAAACGAAATTTATTCTTATCACAGAATTTTTTTCTAAAGGCAACATCATCCTCTGCGACCAAAATTATACTATTATCTCTGCACTCCAAGTCCAGTTATGGAAAGACAGAAAGATTAAAGCAAAAGTAATGTATGAGTATCCTCCAGAAAAGAAAAATATAGGTGAGGATTTTCAGGAGTTTGCACATCTCGTAGAAAAAAGTGAAAAAGAAAACATTGTCAAAACTTTAGCCATGGGTTTAAACCTTGGTGGTGTCTATGCAGAAGAACTTTGTGTTCGTGCACAGATTGATAAAAATGCAAAGACTTTGGATGACAGAGAACTGAAAAGACTTTTTGCACAATACCAAATACTCAGTGAAGAACAAGTATCTCCAAATATCATAGACAACAACCCTGTGCCATTCCACATGAAGAGTCTCGGAGAAGGAACAGCGTACAAAACATACAGTGAAGCACTAGATGCATACTATTCCGCTTTTATCCCCGAAGAAGAGCTCAAAGAAACAGAAGAAAAAGAAGATAAGAACGAAACCATTCTCAAGGATCAAGAAAGATTAAGAGTACAGGTAGAAAAAGCAATAGAAGAAAATCAAAAGAAAGGCGAATGGATCTACGCGCATTACATGGAAGTTCGTGAGTTGCTTGATTTATTTAAAGCAGGAAAAAAAGAAGAAGTAAAAAAGAAAGGAGCAGAGATTGAAGGCCCCAACCTTCTCATCAGTATAGAATGAACATTTTCGTCGAAAGATATAAACAAATGGGCGAACACCCAGATTTTGTAAAATTAAGAAAGGTTATTCGAGTGAACACCAGAAAGATAACTGCAGAGGCGCTCAAAGAACGCTTAGAAAAGAAAGAAGTAATAATGGAGCGCATTCCTTTCCTAGACAATGCCTTCTGGGTCAAAGCAAAATTCAACTTAGTAAGCTCCCCTGAATATTTATTAGGTTTATTTTATTTTCAGGAAGCAGCAGCGCAGATTGCTGTTGAAGTTCTCAAGCCAAAAGGCCTCGCATTGGATTGCTGTGCAGCACCTGGAGGAAAGACCACACAGATGGCAGAGCGATGTGATGTCATTGCCATAGAAAACCGTGCAGATCGTTTCCCAGCACTGGAAAACAACATTGAACGCTTAGGTCTGAGAAATATTATTGCCTACCAAATGGATTTTCGTGAAGTGCAGAAGAAATTTGATTACATTCTGTTAGATGCACCTTGCTCTGGGAATTACATGCTTGAAGAGAATTGGATGCAGAGAAATTCTTTGAAAAGAATTGAAGAGCGTTCTAACTTACAAAAAGAACTTATTGCACATGCTGTTTCCTTATTGAATAAAGATGGAGTACTAGTCTACAGCACCTGCTCTTTAGAACCAGAAGAAGATGAATTTGTAATGCAATTTGCATTGGAAAACTTTCCTGTAAAACTAGAGAAGATAGAATGCATTGGTGATAAAGGCCTCACAGAAATCTTTGGAAAGAAACTCGATCCCTCTATGAAGCATTGCAGAAGACTCTGGCCGCATAAAACAAACACGATTGGATTTTTCCTTGCGAGGTTAAGAAAATGTTAAGAGACTTTGTTGCAAAATTCACACAGAAGCCTATTCCTTTTGTCAAGCAAGGAAATAAATTTTACTTAGAGAATAAATCTTTGGAAAAAGAAAAGCTGAAGCAGAAAGAAAAAGTATTTGGCTTATATTTAGGAGAGGAAAAAGAAGGAGCTTTCCATCCTGCATTTGGACTTCTCGACTGGTTATCAGAAAACTCCACAGAAAAAGTATTTGTCAAAGACATTGGAGAAATGGATTTCCTCTATGGAAAAACACTTCGTGCAAGACATATTGATCATGTGGATGGAGAGACAAAGATAGGCTTCTTAAAATTAGTCCAGAATATGAACGATGAAAACTTGGGCTATGGAAAGATAACAGGTGACTTTTCTACAACAGGGCAAGTCTTAAAACCCAGAATGGATAGAGGTTTGTTTTTAAAGAGAGAGAAAAAGAAAGAATCTGCAGGGCAAGATTTTTAAATACAAAAATAAAAATCATAGTATGGCAATTTGTATTCGAAGAGCAGAAAGAGAAGATATAGATTCCTTGTTGGAATTAACATTAAAGGAATGTCCACGCCTTTCACCACAAGAAGCAGAAAGTCATGTAAGGACTGAGTTGTCTCGTAGCTTCGCAAAAGGGCAATATTTTATATTAGAAAGAGACGGAGTAAATCTTGGCTACACATTAATAGCTCAGGATGAAAGAGAAGATGCATACTTGAATCTCAAAGAGTTTTACCTCCCCCTTGCAGAAGGAGGGGAATTATTAAGAGAATTAATTTTGGATTCTGAATTTTCCTATAGGAATACCTATACCAAAGTAATAGGGATACAACCAAATGGAATTCTTACTAGAATAAAAAATCCCTCAGAAGCAAGAGAAAAAAGGCTTCAGTCTATAGGCTATCAGTATTTTACAACAGTTGGAGAGCAAGAAATCTGGAGAAAGCTATTCACTACTGCAGCAGCAGATATAAGCCTAAATCCAGAAAAATGGCGTGGGAAAGCCTAGAAATCTTTATAAAAACCCATTACTCTTTATTATCCCATGAAGTTATATAACACTTTGGATAGAAAAAAAGAAACCTTTTCTCCCATAACCCAAAATGAAGTAAAACTTTACACATGTGGTGCGACAGTCTACAATTATGCGCACATTGGGAATTTAAGAACCTATGTTTTTGAGGATATTTTAAAAAGGACTCTTTTGTTTAATGGCTACAAAGTCAAGCATGTCATGAATATTACAGATGTTGGGCACTTAACATCCGATGCAGATGAAGGGGAAGATAAAATGCTCAAAGGAGCAAAGAGAGAGAAGAAAACAGTCTGGCAGATTGCGGACTTCTACACAAAAGCATTTCAAAATGATATTAAAAAATTAAATATTCAAGATCCAAATATCTGGTGCAAGGCAACGGATCACATTAAAGAACAAGTAGAGATGATTGAAGCATTAGAAAAAAAAGGATTCACCTACACAGCTGGAGGGAATGTCTATTTCAATACAGGAAAATTCAAGGACTATGGAAAACTTGCAAAGCTCAATCTCAAAGCAGAAAAACAAGCTCGTATAGAGAAAGACAAGAATAAAAAAAATTCTCATGACTTTGTTCTTTGGTTTACAAAGTCAAAATTTCAAGATCAAGAAATGAAATGGGACTCAAAGTATGGCCGAGGATTTCCAGGTTGGCACATAGAATGTTCTGCAATGGCAACAAAATATCTAGGGAAGCAATTTGACATTCATTGTGGTGGGATAGATCATATTCCTGTTCATCATACCAACGAGATTGCACAGTCAGAAGCAGCTTTAGGAGTAAAACCTTGGGTGCATTATTGGTTGCATGGAGAATTTCTTGTACTCAATGAACAAAAGATGAGTAAGTCTTCTGGAGAGTTTCTCACATTACAAAAAGTCATAGAGAAAGGCTATGATCCACTGGCATACAGATACTTCTGCCTTGGAACGCACTACAGAAAACCATTGATGTTCTCATGGGAAGCAATGGACTCTGCACAGAATGCATTAAAGAAACTGCAGAATAAAGTGTTAGAACTCAAAGAAAAACCAAATGAAGGAAAGAATAATACAGAAAAATACATAGAGGATTTTCAAGGAGCAATCAACGACGATTTAAATATGCCTCAAGCACTTGCAGCAGTATGGGACATGCTCAAAGATGAAAAGGTAAACAATAAAAATAAATATGAAACACTCCTGCAATTTGATAAAGTACTTGGTTTAGGATTAGATAGAATAAAAAAAATAAAAATCCCTGAAGAAGTTCAAATCCTTATAGAAAAAAGAGAAGACGCCCGTCTGAAAAAGAGTTGGAAAGAAGCAGATCAGATGAGAGACAAGCTCAAAGCCTTAGGATATAGCATTGAAGATACCTCTTCTGGTCCACTAATCAAAAAAGTACAATAAATCTTATAAACCCCCTAAAATTATTCTTAGGAATGACAAAATTGCCTACAGCGATTCTCGGTGCAACAGGCGCAGCAGGTCTTGAATTCATTCGAGCGCTGAGTAATCACCCATTGTTTCAGGTAGAAGGGCTGTATGCCTCAGAAAGAAGCAAAGGAAGAGCACTAGAAGATATTTGTATTTTGGATGAGGAGGATATTCCAAAAAGCTTAAGGAGAATAAGACTAAAAGATTGTAATAGTATAAATCCAGAAAATTATGGTCTTATCTGTTCAGCACTTCCTTCAGAAGTAGCAAGAGAATATGAATCGCATTGCGCAAGAACAACACCAGTCATCAGCACAAGCGCAGCACACAGGTACGAAGAAGATGTACCTCTTATGATTACAGAAATAAATGCCGGACATGCAGTCTTGTTAGAGGAGCAAAAGAAAAACAGAGGATGGAAAGGATGGATAGCACCTGGCCCAAATTGTACAACAGTAGGTCTTGCAATGTCTCTTGCTCCATTAATGGATGCTTGTGAAGTAGAGCACATAACTATGTCTTCCTACCAAGCAATCTCTGGTGGTGGAGCAGCATTGATAGAAAAATGGGGAGGACAACAGGGTGTTACTATTCCTCAACCTATCTCGCCATTTTTATTAAAAGAAGGCCCGCTTAGTCCTGATAAGCATATTTCTATGGGAGAAAGTTATTTTCTTCTTGAAGGGAATGTCATTGGCTACATAAAAGATGAAGAAGGGAAAGTAATCAAAGAAGCAAGAAAGATTCTTGGCACGCACACAAAAGGAAACTTATTTCCAAGGGAATGGACACTTGATTGCAGCTGTGTTCGTGTTCCAGTATTGCAGGGTCACTTTGAAACAGTATTTGTGCGCACAAGAACAGAAGTAACCCCTGCTGATGTGAAAGAACTCTATGCACAGTTTAATGAAAAAGCAAGAGCAAAATATGCTCAACTTCCTTCAAGTCCAAAAAATTTCATCACAGTACTCGAAAGAAGTCCTCATCCAAGACTGGATGTCAATCTTGATGGGGGAATGTCTGCAATAATAGGAAGAATTGAACCGTTAGCAAGCGGCCATGGAGTGAAATATCAAGTTCTCTCCAATAATCTTGTACGTGGTGCAGCAAAGGGAATTGTCCATGTTGCAGAGTATCTTTATTCTGAAAGATTACTATAAAAAATTTTATAAACCACATTGTAGCCCTTCTTTCAATCAAAGAAATAAAACAATAATCAAGGCAAGAATACTTTCTTATTCTTTATACAAACTAATCCATCCTTCTCTAGCTTTTTCAAAATCAAAGAAAACAATTTCTTCTCTCTCTCAATACCTTGTAACTGTAAAGCTCGGAACAGCAGGTTTATTTCTTGCCCATCTTTTACAGCTAATAATTTCAAGATCCCGCCTCTCACAATCCTATCAGAATTCTTGAACGGCACAACTTTCTTTTTCACTCTTGTTTCTTCATGCCTTTCCGCATTAAAAGCTGAAGCACAAAGCTTTTGCAGAGGGCACAAAGTACACTGGGGATTCTTCGCACTGCAATATAAGGCTCCAATATCCATCAAAGCATTATGCCAATCTCTACTCTTTCGAAGAGGAAGATTTTCTTCAGCTATCACTGCAACATCCTTTCGCGGATAAAATAATCGCTTATACAATAATTCTATGTTCACATCAACAACTACCACATTTTTATTGAATGCAAAACTCAAAAGAGCAGCAGCAGTATAACTTCCAATTCCTGGAAGCTTCTGCAAATCTTCAATAGTCTTGGGAAAAGCAGAAACTATTTCTTTCGCACACTTCTGCAAATACAATGCTCTTCGGTTATAGCCCAAGCCAGACCAATACTGCAAAACTTCAGCAGGGGGAGCAGTAGCTAAATCCTTAGCCGAAGGAAATCTCTCCAAGAAAGCATGATACTTCGGAACAACTCTATCCACTTGCGTTTGCTGCAGCATCATCTCAGAGACAAGAATTTTGTAGGGATCTTGAGTTTCTCTCCAAGGCAGTTTCCTTCCTTCTCGTGCATACCAAGAAAGCACTTTCTCTTGCAGGATATTCATATTCAAAGAAAAGAAAGGCAAACTTAAGAAGATTTCCAAAGCAGAGTCTGCTCTTTGAAATAGTTAAACACATGGGGTAATTTCTCAAGCCTCTTAATCTGCTTCACATGGTTTTTCAATAATATTCGCGCTTCCTCATTATCCAAACCTTTTTCCACAGTATAGGAAATAACTCCAGGAAGAAGAGTCCTTTCCCTTTCAGACACAGCAAGGATGCCATAAGCTTGCGGATCATCATAGACCTTTGCTCCTCGCTGCAGCCCAAATACACTCGTAGAAACCAAATCAATATTTTTTTTGTTTTTCTCTAAAAAATCAATGCTTGCAAGAAACTCTTCTTTTGTTTCTGTAGGAAAAGCAAACAACATATACAGCATATTGATGATGCCCACTCTTTTACTTTCTGCCAATACTTTTTTTGCACCTTCCACACTCGTTCCTTTCTTCATTAAGTCTAAAATTCTCTGATTCCCAGACTCCACTCCCCAGCACACAGAACGCAAACCTTGCTGTGATAAAAGCTCCAAGCAGTCAAGAAGATCCTCTGTTGGCCGCAGCTGGCACCACCATTGCACAGAAAACTCCTCCATCAGTTTCCCAATCTCTAACAATCTATTTTTAGAAATCATATCATCAATAAAATACACATATTTTGCTTTATTCTTCACCAATGCCTCTCGAATATGCTCCAAAGAATATTCTGCATAAGGAACGCGGGCAAAATGCGTGCAAAATGTACACTGTTTATAAAAACAAGTGCTGCTGCTCTTTAAAGAAATAATTCTTTCTTTCGATAAATAGTTTTCTTTAGGAAAAGGAGAAAAATCAGGAACAGCAACATAATTTTTAATTTCCTTAAGAACAACACCTTTTGTCACAAGATAATCCAGTAATCCTTTTTCACTAAAGACAGGTGCAAGTGCATGCAGTTTATCAGTCACAGCAGGCCCGCCAAGAACACAGGGAATACCTCTTTTCAAGAGTGCATCAACAAGCACATGCCCATAAAAACACTGGCTGTTGTACACGAAACTAAAGGCAACCAAATCTGCCTTTTCCTGAAGAATCCTTTCCATAAGTTCTGGAACAAATGCAGCTTCTTCTCCATGCACAATTTTTTTGTTATTCTCCGCATAGACAGCTCGTGATGTTTTATCAAAATCTTCCAGTACAGAAGCATAATCTTCTTTCTTCAGTCTTTTATAAAATTCAGGAAACTGCAAAGTATGAAAATAAGCATTCAGATCCAAACAAGTAACAGAAGCATCACTATGCGTTTCTACAAAATGTTTCATGGATGCAAGCGAATACGGCATCATGGTTGGCGCACAGAAAGGTGCATAGATAATCAAGATCTTCATAGCTTTTTTCGGTTCAATATTGCTTATAAAGCTTGCTCTCAAAATGACAAACCTGCTTTTAATTCTTGACAGCAAAACTAATAAGCCAGAAATAGTTTCTCAAACATATGAACCTGCAGGAATTGAAGCAAGAATACCAACAGTGTAAGAAATGCCCTTCTCTCTGCACATCAAGAACACAGGTTGTTTTCGGTTCTGGAAACCAAGACTCAAAAATTCTTTTTATTGGCGAAGCCCCAGGTGCAAACGAAGATAAGCAAGGCATCCCCTTCTGTGGCATGTCTGGTCAAATTCTTAATGAACTCCTGCAGTCTGTGAATCTCAAAAGAGAAAATATTTTTATCACAAACACTATTCTTTGCAGACCAGAGAGCAACAGAAATCCCAGTACAGAAGAAGTAAAGAACTGCTCAGAACGCTTAGACAAGCTTATCCACATTCTCCAGCCAAAAGTCATAGTCACCATAGGCAACTTTGCAACAGACCGCATTATCAAAAAGAAAGGAATAACGAGCATTCACGGCAAAGTATTTTCCTTCAATAACATTCCAGTCGTTCCAGTCATTCATCCAGCGAACCTTCTCTATCAGGGAAGAAATCCCATCCTCTTTGAGAGCATGAAAAAAGATTTCCAAATTATTGCACAAATAGTCCAGGAGAACAAAAAGCAAAAAGGCCTCTCAGACTACTAAGCAAACTTTATTAAGGGCATATTTTTCCTTTATAGTATGGGTCTTCCTAGACTAATCATCCAAGCAAGACAAGCAATGCTGAGAGGTAATTTTTCTGAGGCAGAAAATTGCTATACAAGGGTTTTAGAAGCAACACCAGGATTTTATGAAGGATACATCGAACGTTCATGGGCATATAGAAAGAAAGGAGATAGAAGGGCTGCAATGGGAGACTTGGAAAAGCTGCTCTCATTAACAGAAGACTATGAAGATTTTGAATTTGAGCAAAAAGTTCCTGCAATAGAATTTCGTGCACTGGCATATTTATCCCTGGGAAAATCTTTTTCAGAAGAAAAGCAGGACTCAGCTATAGGATACTTCACAGAGGCTTTAGACCTTTTCAGACTTTTGAATAGACTCGTTGACAGCCCAGAACTCACCCAGCAAAGAATAGAAGTCTATTTTTTAAGAGCAGAGGAAAAGCATCGGCGAAAGCAGTATGCTGATGCAATTGACGACCTCACAGAAGGAATGCAGATCGCAAAAGAGCTTATGAGCAAAGCTATTCCTGTGAATCTGCAGCTAAAGTTAAGAAGGGATATAAGAAGAGGATATGCAAACAGAGGGTTTTGTTACCAGCAAGAGGAAGATTATGCTTCTGCAAGGAAAGATTTCTTTGAACTGGGTGGTTTTGATGGGAATTATCTTCTTGGAATGCTGCATGTTGTTTGTGGTCCGAGAAGGAAAGCAGAACTATATCTAACAGAAGCACTAAAATTTCCTATACAGGACAAAAATCCAAACACAGTTGAAAACCAGCAGAGAATAAGTGCAGGGCAAATGATTCTCAGCCTAAGACAACAAAAAGCAAGCAAAAACAACTAAATTCTTCTGCCAGAAAACAAGCTGGACATCTTTCCAGTCATATCTTCATAAGGAATAACCCTGCATCCGCCAGAAGTTCTATCTGTTGCAGGTTTTTGCTCTTGCACAGGCGCAGAAACAGTCTGTGCCACAGCCTTTTTAGGCTCAAAAGTTCTTCCTTCTCGATGTGCAACAAGCTGTTCTAAAGCCTCAACAAGTTTCTTCAAATTATCAACACTTTCTTTCTCTGTGTCAAAGCTAAGATTCACCTGCATTTTCTGAACCCTACGACGAGCTCCTTAAAAAGCTTTTTGATAGTAAAGTATGCATATTCTTAGTCTTGAAAATTCCTCTAGCAGAGCTCCAAAAACCTTATAAATCATTATGAAGCCTAACAAAGAAATGAGCGGCGAATTCCCTATAAAAATAATCCACGAGAGAAATGTCTGTATTGGCTGCTGTGCATGCGAATCCATAGAACCAAAATTCTGGAAAATGAACACAGACAATAAAGTAGACCTTGTGGGAGCAAAGAAAGAAGGGGATGAAGTATATACTTTAGAGCTCAAAGAAATGCAGGGAAACATGGAAGCAGCAGAATCATGCCCAGTCAACTGCATTCATGTGGAAGAAAAAGGCATAAAAAAGATTTAATATTTGTATCAGAGGAGGAAAAATGATAACCATCAATGAAAAAGCACCAGACTTTAAAGAAAAAGCATACATAAATGACGAAATAAAAACAATCAGCTTAAGTGACTACAAAGGGAAATGGGTGGTCTTATTCTTTTACCCAGCAGATTTCACTTTTATCTGCCCAACAGAGCTTGGGGAGCTTGCAGATCATTATGCAGAAATAAAAAAACTGGGCGCAGAAGTCATTTCTGTCAGTACAGACACGCACTTTGTCCACAAAGCATGGCATGACAATTCT
Source organism: Candidatus Woesearchaeota archaeon (assembly GCA_016235495.1). Classification (GTDB taxonomy): domain Archaea; phylum Nanobdellota; class Nanobdellia; order SCGC-AAA011-G17; family GW2011-AR17; genus JAGVZZ01. Next base: position 2,978 of record JACRKH010000065.1, on the reverse strand, counting down.
TCAACCATTAAGAAAATAAAATTCCCTATGCTTGCAGACCCAACAGGAAATGTATGCAAAGCCTATGGCACATACATAAACGAAGAAGGCATTTCTTTACGAGGAACTTTTCTTATTGATCCCAAAGGAATTTTAAAAGCCTATGAAATCCATGACAACTCTATTGGCCGTTCCTGTAAGGAATTAGTCAGAAAAATACATGCTGCAAAGTTCGTCGCAGAGCATGGTGGAGAAGTCTGTCCTGTCAACTGGGAGCCAGGATCAAAAACATTAAAACCAAGTTTGGACTTGGTAGGGAAGATCTAAAATGGCATTAGCTAGAAGATATAGCTGTGTTCTTGAAGAACCTTTGTTAGAGACAGATCAAAACTTGGGAAAGACTTTAGAACTATTAGCAGTTTTAGGCTATACTCCCATTGATTTTGGGACAGCAAGTATCGGACCAAACACAGCCAAAAAGGAAATTACGCAAGAAGATATAAGTTTTATGTTGCTTAAAAATCAGAACTCTAGTGTAGGGCTTATACCCAATAGATCTTTATTTACAAATAGAGAATTAGGTTATACTGCGTATCATTTACGATACTAACAGGAGGAGAAAAAATGTACGAAGCAAAAAACTATGATGCATTATTAGGAACATCTGGAATGAGTGACACATTGCTGAAAAATCACTTTACCTTATACCAAGGCTATGTGGCAAACACAAACAAGCTTGCAGATACTATGATGGCAATGCTGAAGGAAGGAAAAACAGCAACACCAGAGTTTGCAGAATTAAAAAGAAGATTTGGCTGGGAATTTAATGGCATGCGTCTCCATGAATTATACTTTGCAAACATGAAAAAGAATAGCCATAGCATTGATGCAAAAGGAAAACTTGCAAAGGCTTTGCTAGAAACCTTTGGCTCACTTCAGGAATGGGAAAAAGCATTCAAGGCAGTGGGGGCCATGAGAGGTATTGGCTGGGTAATTTTGTACTACGATCCGCAAGGTAAAAAATTCTTCAATGCATGGATTAACGAGCATGATGTTGGCCACCTTGCTGGAGCAACTCCATTATTAATTATGGATGTTTTTGAACACGCATACATGCTTGATTATGGCTTGAAGAAAGCAGACTACATAGAAACTTTTTTCAAGAGTATTGACTGGCAGGAAGTCGAGCGAAGGTTTTCACATTAATTTTTTTACTTTATTAAAAACTTATTCTCAAAGTATAAGATTTCTTCACCCTTCACTTTTTAAATCAAAAAAACATACTTCCATATATGCGAGGGATAGCAAAGAGCATTCTTCTTCTCCCTTTTTTTTATAATACTGCAAAAGCATCTGAATGGAGCCTCTCAGTTGCATATGCAGAAAGAGGCATAAGTGAAGCAGAGCCTAGTGTCAACCAATACCTCAAAGACAGAGGATACATAAAACAAATTCCATCACTCGAAGATTCGATAAACTTAGAAGGCTACAGAATGCCTTACCTTGGAATCGAGCTAAGTAAAACGGATCAAATAATAGAGCATCACCTTGCTGTAAATTGGACATCTTCAATTTTTGGTGCGTATAAAGATCAGCTGAAGATTCCATTCATGATAAGAGCATTTGATATTGGCAATGTAGATGTCAAATGGGAATTTACTTTAAATCATTATGAAAGTCTTGCATATGGCATACAATCAACAATGTGCAGCACGCATGGAGAATATTCAAGACTGCGTCTTGACCTGATGGGAGAATTGGGTCTTTCCTACTTCGATGCAGATGTTGCAATCCATGTAAACCTAAAAGATAATACGACGTATAAAATACTCGGAAGAGATTTGGTTGCAGAGCAGTTTGGTATTGCAGAGAATACAACAATTTCTGGTCATGCCTATGGACCAGGTTTGTTTGGAGCTATTGCATTAAGACCTGCATTGCAAATAGACTACATAGAAATTCAGCTCAGCTTTGGCTATCGTCTCGAAGGCCTATCCCTAACAGTAGATGAAACAGTAAAGAGTGTGAAAACAACAAAAACAAAAGCAGAAGGAACACTCAATGCTTCAGGAACATTTTCTGGGATAGCATTAAAATATTATTTTCATTAGTTCTTGGAAAAACTATACACCTGTAATAAAGTATCATGTGCTTCAAAATAGAAACTATCAATCTCTTCTCCACGAGAGGTATCAGAACGAAGAAAGACATTACTATCTCCACTAAGAATAATTTCACCTCTATCATGAATAAGTGCAGAGCCAGTAATCAAAGCTTCTTCTAGGCTGCTTTCAAAAAAAGAAAACAAAGCAACATCAAAGGGTCTTTTATTCAAAGAAACTAACTCCTTAGCCAAACCTGAATGCAGATAATTCCCATGGAAAGCATGTAATTTTCGAGAAACAGAAGGATCTAATTTTTTTTTCTCTTCCTGCATAGACTGAAGCCCTGAGGAAAGACACTCCACAGCATAAACTCTTTCTACTTGGGGAAGACAGGCAGCTAATCCGAGACTTATCTTGCCAATACCAGAACCTAAATCAGCAATAGTAAAAGCATCCTTTCGTTCAGAGAAATAAGCAAGTAAACTGAGCAATGTTTCTCTTGAACGCAAAAGATGATCACTATAGGTTTCTGCAAACAAACCAGTCCTATAAAGGAAAGCAAGAAGCTTTCTGCGGTTTTCTTCAGTTTCACTTTCTGAATACTGTAAAAGTAATTGGTCATATTCTCCCAGGACAACAGAACCATACCTTTTCATAACACCATTCCTATCATGAGGAAAAATAAAATCTCCAGGCCAGTGGGCATCTAATACTCCCCGTACACGATCTTTCGCTGCAGTATCCATCTCCTTTTTGCAAAAGAACTGCTATTTAAATCTTATGGCAAACTTTTTATACCCTAAACCTCTCTAAAAGCAAATGAAGAAAGAAACAAAATTTCTCATCCTAGGATGCATATACACAATCATCTTCATTCTCCTCGCATGGAATGTC